>JAOUMY010000009.1 GCA_029881255.1 Gammaproteobacteria bacterium
TACATGCTGCCAACGACTTACACTTCGCTGGCCCAAATGCCGTTGACAACCAGTGGCAAACTCAATCGCAAGGCCTTGCCTGTTCCTGGCGTTATCACTTCCGCTCATGAGTATGTCGCGCCACGCACGCCAACAGAGGAAGTGCTTGCCGCCATTTGGCAAGATGTGTTGAAACGCGAAACGATTGGTGTTTACGACAATTTCTTTGAATTGGGTGGACACTCATTATTGGCAACTCAACTGGTGTCCCGGATTCGTAAGCATTTCGAAGTTGAGTTGCAAGTCCGATTGTTGTTTACCGACCCAACATTACAGGCCTTGGCTAAACAGATAGACCGTGCGCTTCAAGTCGCAAACGGTGTTATCGCACCGCCGATTACCTCGACTTCGCGATATACTGACTTACCACTATCGTTTGCGCAACAACGCTTGTGGTTTCTCGATCAGATTAACCCAAAAAGTTCGTTATTTAACGTCCCGATGTTTATGCGTCTAAACGGTCCTCTGAATATTGCAAAGCTATTTGACACGTTTAACGAGGTAGTACAGCGCCATGAAGTACTGCGCACCGTGTTTACCAGTATAGCCGGACAGCCACTCCAGATCATCAAACCTCAATTTTTCATTCCGCTACCAGTTATTGACTTAAGTGGACTAAGCAATGATGTCGTTGAAACCAATATATCCAAACTCGCTGACACTGAAGCGAAGCGGCCATTCGTACTCTATGAAGGTCCTCTTTTGCGTACCACGCTTCTTAAACTTGGATCAGACGAACATATCATTTTGATGACAATGCACCACATTGTTTCAGACGGTTGGTCCATGGGAGTATTGATCCAGGAACTGTCGATTCTATATAACGCGCTATCGCGTGGACAACAAAACCCATTGCCGCCCTTAACTATTCAATACGCGGATTTCGCTCAATGGCAACGAAACTGGCTACAGGGTCAGGCACTCGAACAGCAACTTGGATTCTGGCGAGAACAACTAGAGGGTGCGCCCGGACTTTTAGAGCTACCAACTGACCGTCAGCGACCACCGGTGCAAAGTCATCGCGGTAGTTCAGTGTATTTCACAATAGAGAAATCGCTGGCCAAACAAATTAAGACACTCTGTAGCGAACAAGGCGCATCAGCCTTTATGACAATAATGACTGCCCTGCACATATTGCTGTCAAAACTTAGCGGCCAACAAGATATATGCGTCGGCACACCCATCGCCAACAGAAATTACCAGGAACTAGAGCCACTGATCGGCTTTTTTATAAACACGCTGGTTATACGCAGCCATCAGGATGATCGACACAGTTTTAGACAATTGCTTTCCGATGTCCGTGAAAGAACATTATCCGCATACTCGCACCAGGACTTTCCATTTGAACAACTCGTAGATGAGCTCAATATACCGCGTGATATGAGTTACCCCCCCCTCTACCAGGTGTCTTTCTCTTTTCATAACATGCCGCAACCTGGTTTACAGGCGTCGGAGATTCGCCTCTGCCCCTTGGCAACTCCAATGTCTATGGTCAAATCAGAAATCGAATTGCACATCACTGAGTCATCAAACGGTTTTAGCGGACACTGGAGTTATGCCGTAGACCTATTTGATGAATCTACGATAGATCGTTGGTCTAACAGCTTCCTCTATCTGCTAAAACAAATCGTCGCAAATCCCGACGCTTCTCTCCGAGAACTGTCACTGCTAACACACGACCAACAGCAAAAGATCGTCGCGCAATGGAATAACACCTCAAAGGCTCACTCTTCGCCATTCTGCATTCATCAATTGTTTGAAGCCCGGGTAGCCCTAAACCCTCATGCGGATGCATTGTTAATCGGTGACCAATCGATGAGTTATGGCGAATTGAACAGGCGCTCAAATCAACTCGCACACTACATACGTAGCCAAGGCGCAAGTCCCGACAAGTTAATAGGCGTATACACCGATCGCAGTTTTGACGCGATCATCGCGATATTGGGAATATTGAAGTCAGGTTGTGCCTATGTGCCACTTGATCCGGATTCCCCCCAGGAACGCCTTGTCTCCACGCTGAAGGACGCACATGCGCGTATGCTTATAACCGACAGCAATATGGTGCAAAACCTCCCCGACTTGCCTGCAAGGGTACTTAATCAACTGAGTTATCGTGAACTTGTACTGGATACCGAATGGAGCAAAATTGAATCTTGTTCTGAGGAAGACCCGACAAATATCAATGTGCCGGGGAATTTAGCGTATGTTATCTACACCTCAGGTTCTACGGGACAACCAAAAGGTGTGCAGATTCAGCATGGCAGCTTATGTAACTTAGTCCACGCACAAAGCGCAAGTTTCAATCACAAGCAGAACACGCGATACTTGCAGTTTTCGTCACTATCGTTTGACGCCTCTGTATCGGATATTTTTTGCACACTTATATCCGGGGGTATGCTTTGTATCGCCAGTCAAACGCAGCGTCATTCTATAGACGAAATGAAACAGTGGATGACATCTCAAAACATCAACGCAGCAACTTTTCCACCATCTGTGCTCACGGCAATGGGTTCCCATCTATCACTCCCGCAGCTGAAGACGTTGATCGTAGCCGGTGAAGCATGCCCGGCATCTCTTGTGAATCAATGGGCTCCGCATTGTGATTTTTTTAACGCCTATGGACCAACTGAGACAACAGTCTGCGCTTCCCTAACATTATGCGACGAATCAGAACAGGCACCCTCAATCGGGTATCCAATCAACAATGTCAACATCTATATATTAGATCGTCATTTAAACCCGGTTCCAATTGGCGTAGTCGGCGAACTCTACATAGCAGGTGCAGGACTGGCACGGGGATATTTAAACAAATTTCAGTTGACTGCTGAATATTTTATCCCCGATCCATTCAACACCGTTGTCGGCGCACGCATGTATAGAACCGGCGACTTAGCTCGTTATTTGGATGATGGTCAAATTGAATATAAGGGTCGTGTTGATCATCAAGTAAAACTGCGAGGTTTCCGAATTGAACTAGGCGAGATCGAAGCAACACTACGTTCTCATCCCGCCATAGCCGAAGCTGTCGTCTTAGCAACAGAAGGCGAACTCGCAGACAAACGTTTGTCTGCCTATCTTATTGCTCAAGCTGGCACCGAGATTCCCGACGCAACGGATCTCAGAGCCTTTGTTCAAAAATATCTGCCAGGCCACATGGTGCCAAATACTTTCACTAACATTGATCAGGTTCCTGTGACGATAAGTGGAAAGCTGGATCGCAAACGGCTATTGGAAACCGTAACAGCTGAGAAAAAAACAACGTTTGTATCACCAAGAAACGCAATCGAAAAAACGATAGCAGATGTCGCCATGGAGATATTAAAAGTAGAAAACGTTGGCATACATGACAACTTTTTCGAACTAGGCGGACACTCACTATTGGCAACGCAATTCATTTCAAAAATACAAGATCAGCTGCAGGTGAGATTAAACGTAAGTGTTCTGTTTGAAAATCCCACCGTCGAAAAGGTGGCAGCGTATATAGAAACTATCGAACAAATAAAACTGGATTCTTCGATTTTCGATGAACCGGCCGAAGATAACGCCTATCAGGAAGTGGAGCTGTAGTGTGAAAGCCCTCAGTCATTCCCGATTTCTTTACATTTGCTAACTGGAACAATCCATGAGTATTGTCGAATTAATAAAGAGCATTCAGAACGAAGGTATAAAACTATACGTTTCCGATGGCAAACTTCGGTGCATGGCGCCGGATGGCGTTATTCCACCAGCGCTTCTCAATGAAATTAAGATTCATAAAAGCGAAATTACGCGGCTTTTGACAAGTGTTACGTTCAACAAACAAAGCGTATCAAAAAGGCCAGACTCGTGCGGCGAGAGGCTTCCACTTTCTTTTGCTCAACAACGTCTGTGGTTTCTCGATCAGCTTAATCCCGGTAGTCCATCGTATAACATACCGACGACGATGCGCCTTTCGGGGCCATTGGATGTAACAGCACTGCGTAACGCATTCAACGCGGTTGTTGCACGCCATGAGTCGCTACGTACTGTATTTGTCAGTCATGAAGGGCATGCGCTGCAACACATTTTTCCATATAGCCGTTTGGAACTACCTCTGCTAGACCTATCTTCCCTGCCCTCCACAAGCAGAGAGCAACGGATGCAGGCGATAACCACAGCCGAAGCAGGAACACCCTTCGACTTGAAAAAAGGACCGTTGTTACGATTCGGTCTAATTCGCATGGATGCTCAAGAGCATGTCGCGTTTGTGACTATGCATCATATTGTTTCCGATGGCTGGTCGATGGGAGTTTTGACACAGGAACTCGCCACGCTCTACAGCGCTTTTTCTCGAGACCTTCCGAACCCGCTGCCACCCCTGTCGATACAATATCCCGATTTCGCGCATTGGCAACGCACCTGGCTGCAAGACAATGTGCTGCGGCAACAACTCGACTACTGGCGCCAGCAACTAAGCGATGCCCCACCATTCTTGGAATTACCGACTGACGAACCCCGCCCAAAAGAGCAACGTTTTCGGGGAGCCAGCTTTGATGCTCATATATCAAAAACGCTAACGGAAAAAATCCATTTCTTTAGTCGTCACCATGGCGCTACGCTCTTCATGACATTGATGGCGGTGTTTCAACTATTGTTAGCAAAGCTCAGCTCTCAAAAAGACATTTGCGTCGGCACCCCGGTTGCGAACCGACACTATGTCGAATTGGAACCTCTCATTGGCTTTTTTGTAAACACATTAGTGATTCGAACTCATCTGGAAAACGACGCCACCGTGAGCGAGCTGGTTTCACAGGTTCGACAGACCACATTAGCGGCATATGCTAATCAAGATTTGCCCTTTGAAAGATTAGTAGACGAACTCAATGTGCCTCGCGACATGAGTTATAGCCCGTTGTTTCAGGTCATGTTTTCTCTGCAAAACATGCCAACGCCGGCACTTCAGGTTTCTCAGTTACAGCTACAACCTGTTGCAACGGTTGATTCAACAGCCAAGTTTGATATCGAAGTTCAATTTATGGAAACAGCTAATGGAATAACCGGTGGCTGGAAATTCGACGTTGACCTCTTTCACTCCTCGACCATTGAGCGTTGGTCGCGCGCGTTTATATTTCTACTTGAACAGGTCGTGAGTAATCCTGAAGCTCGACTCAGTGAATTAACTATTCTGGACTCTCAACAACGACACCAGCTCCTGGTCGAGTGGAACGAGACCTCGGTAGATTACCCAGACAATCAATGCCTGCACACAATATTCGAAGAACAGGTCAAACAAACTCCAACTGCCATTGCGCTGGTTTGTGAAGATCAGTCTCTCACCTACGCACAACTCAACCAACGCGCCAATCGCCTGGCCCATTATCTACGTGACCAGGGTGTTGGACCGGACACCTGTGTGGGTCTGTGCATGCAACGTTCTTTGGAGTTAGTGGTTAGCATCTATGCAATTCTCAAAGCAGGTGGCGCATATGTGCCTATAGACCCGGAATACCCGGTTGAGCGTATCGCCTTCATTTTATCTGATACCGGAGCAAAATTAGTCCTTTGCCAACACATTTCAGAAAATCACGTCGGTGAGTTTTCAGCCAAGACATTCTATTTTGATCGCGACTGGCAGGCTGTCGAAGACTATCCCGATACGAATCCCCGTACTATCGCTACAAGCGCAAATCTCGCCTACGTTATTTATACCTCCGGCTCAACAGGCCAACCCAAGGGTGTCGCTGTCGCTCACGGAGGTGTTTGCGACCGCATGCGCTGGACGCAAGAACGTTATCCCCTGTGTTCTCAAGACAGTGTGTTATTAAAAACACCTTTTACTTTCGACGTTTCAGTATGTGAATTTTTCTGGCCGCTATTCGCCGGCTCTCGGTTGGTTGTTGCCCAACCGGAGGGGCACAAAGATCCGGTTTATCTTAGCCACATTATCGATCAGCATCAGATTACCACTGCGCACTTCGTGCCCTCCATGCTTCAGGTGTTTCTCGAACAACTTCCCACAGATAGCGGTACCTCACTAACACGGCTCATCTGTAGTGGCGAAGCATTACCACTAGATCTACAACAACGCTGTTCAGAACAACTCAACGCTGAGTTGCATAATTTGTACGGACCGACGGAAGCCTCCATTCACGTAACTGCATGGGCTTGCGACCCGAGAGCAACTTATACAAGCGTCCCCATGGGACGCCCTTTGGCCAATACCGATGTTTACGTACTTGATCAGGCACTCAACCCGGTAGCACTCGGTACGCCAGGCGAACTCTACATTGGCGGTACAGGAGTCGCGAGGGGCTATCTCAACCGTGCAGCTTTAACAGCACAGTCATTTATCCCCCATCCTTTCAGCGAGCACCCCGGCCTACGTTTATACAAAACAGGCGACCTTGTACGCTATTTGGCAGATGGTAACCTGGCGTATTTGGGCCGATTGGACCATCAAGTAAAGCTCAGAGGTTTACGTATTGAACTGGGTGAGATTGAAGCCGCTTTACGGCAGCACACCGCAATAAGTGAAACCGCTGTATTGTTAAGAGAAGATAAACCGGGCCAAAAACGTCTTGCTGCATACGTTGTGTGGCAAAGTCCTGACACTATTGTAGATTGGCGCGATCTAACAGCGGCTTTGCAACTCCAATTGCCCGACTATATGATTCCATCGACATATACCTCACTGACGGAAATGCCACTGACGTCAAGCGGCAAACTTGACCGCAAAGCACTGCCCGCGCCGGAGATGTTCAGCACTCAACGTGAATTTATTGCGCCACGCACCTCTACCGAAGAAGTACTCGCGAAAATCTGGGAAGATGTTCTCAAGCTCGAAAAAATAGGTATTTACGATAATTTCTTCGAACTCGGCGGTCATTCTCTATTAGCAACACAGGTGATTTCACGTATTCGGAAAAGTTTCAGCATCGAACTACCGCTAAAAACGATCTTTACGTCTCCCACGCTGGAGAACCTCGCCGTCGCAATCAGTCTTGTGAAAGAAAATGGGGACAATAATTTTTCCATGCCGATCAGGCCGGCCGCAAGAACATCAAACCTTCCACTCTCCTTTTCGCAGCAGCGTTTCTGGTTCCTAAATCAAATAATTCCAGACAATCCGTTTTTCAATATTCCAGTCGCATTGCACTTGGACGGAACTCTCAACTCTCAGGCCTTACACAAGTCATTCAATATACTTGTAGCTCGCCATGAAGGGTTGCGCACGTGCTTTCCTACGGGGGACAATGGCCAGGCACGACAAATTATTCACCCCAGGCTGGAAATTGATGTTCCAATTATAGACCTGGAAACGCTGGCGGATAACGTTAAAGCCGCTACAATCAAAACTTACTTGTCTGAAGAAACCAAGACTCCTTTCAATCTCAATGATGGGCCTCTCATTCGAGTCCGCCTGCTGAAACTATCAACTACAAAACATATTTTACAGTTTACCCTGCATCACATAATATGCGATGGCTGGTCTCTAAATATTTTGCGCCGCGAGTTCGAACACATTTACAATGCAGTGGTCGAAAATAATCCCGTTAAATTGCCACCTCTGCCTCTGCAGTACGCCGATTTTGCCTCCTGGCAACATGCCCGTTTGCAGGGTGAAACACTGGAAAAACAACTCTCATATTGGCGCAATAACCTAAACAATATGCCGCCGTTGCTACAATTGGCAACAGACTATCCGCGCCCTAAAATTCAAACTTATAACGGCGCCGTTGAAGTGGTTGCCATCGATAAGGAGTTAACGGGAAAACTAAAAGAAGTTGCTCAAGCCAACGACTGTACGCTATTCATGGTGCTAATGACTGCCTTCAACATTCTTCTTCATCGTTACAGTGGTCAAACCGATTTTGCCGTGGGCACTATATTGGCAAACAGACACTACTCTGAATTAGAATCTATCGTGGGTGTATTTATCAATACGATGCCTTTGCGTGCAAACTTATCCGGAAACCCAAGCTTTAGAGAACTATTGCAACAAACGAAAACAAACTCACTTGGCGCCCATGCCCACCAGGACATCCCCTTTGAACTACTGGTTGAAAAATTACAGCCTGAAAGAACTACAGCGTACACGCCACTTTATCAAGTTCTTTTTGTACTACAGAACACGCCTTTGGAAAGCGGAAAAAGTAACAAAGATTTGAAAATTCATGCTGGCGAATCTCCGCGCACGGTTGCGGAACACGACTTGACACTCAACCTGAGTGAATCTGCCAACGCTGTTAGCGGTATTCTCGAATACAACACCGATTTGTTTAGCGCACAAACAGCGAAAAACATGGTAAACCACCTTCATCGCATTATAAATCAAGTCGCTGATAACCCGGAAATTTTGCTAAGTCGTGTGGATATTCTTAATCATGCCGATAAACGCATAATCGAGACATGGAATGCGACAGAAACTCCCGTACCCGACGATGACGCTTTACATCGTTTATTTGAGAGTCAGGCGCTTAAAACACCTGATGCGGTAGCAGTTGTGTTTAACGGAGAAACGATTACCTATTCGGATCTAAATAGTAAAGCGAATCAGCTTGCACATTACATTATGGAACAAGGCGCGGGACAGGGTCGACTGATATGCGTGTGTTTTGAGCGTTCTATTGACCTGGTAATCGCCATGATCGGCATTCTTAAATCGGGGAACGCCTATGTCCCACTAGATCCAGACTATCCACAAGAGCGTCTACGCTTTATGCTCTCGGATATCGAAACCCCACTTGTCATAACACAGCAGGACTGTCTGGAGAAAATACCAGTAACAAACACCCATGTTCTTTGCCTTGACGAGAATTGGGATATGGTTGGTCGATATCCGAAAATCAATCCGCTCACGCGCGTGTCAACCTTGTCCCTGGCCTATACAATTTATACCTCTGGCTCAACAGGGCAACCAAAAGGCGTGGGCATTACCCATCAGGGCATATGTAATCGTTTGCGATGGATGCAAAACCGCTATCAACTTGTTTCAAGTGATCGTGTGTTACAGAAAACGCCATATAGTTTCGACGTGTCGGTGTGGGAATTTTTCTGGCCTCTAATAACGGGGGCTCGCATGGTGCTGGCAAAACCCGAAGGACACAAGGACGCAAGATACATACAACAAATCATAGATGACCATAATATTACTACCATACATTTCGTACCATCAATGCTGCAGGTATTTCTTGAACAATTGTCTCAAAACTGCTGTCAATCACTTCAACGGGTAATTTGTAGTGGCGAGGCTTTGTCGAACCAATTGGCTCAATACTTTTTCGCACGAATTAATGCCCAATTACACAACCTATACGGTCCAACCGAAGCATCCATCGACGTTACTGCCTGGGCGTGTCGAGCAGAAGAGAAGTCATATAGCGTCCCCATAGGCAAACCAATAGCCAATACCGAAACCTATATACTGGATCAACATCTAAACCCGACCCCGATTGGAGTTCCAGGTGAACTATACCTCAGTGGTGTCGGCCTGGCCCAGGGCTACGTCAACCGCCCCGCTCTTACTGCGCAAGCGTTTATCCCACATCCATTTGGAAAACTGCCGGGCGCACGCCTGTACAAAACGGGAGACCTGGCAAGATTTTTATCTGACGGAGCTATTGAATTTCTCGGGCGCATCGATCACCAAGTCAAACTAAGGGGACATCGTATAGAACTCGGGGAAATCGAATCCGCCTTATGTCGACACCCAGCTGTTTTAGAGGCTGTTGTTCTAGCACGCGAAGACAACTCTGGCGATCAACGTCTTGTCGCTTACGTGGTCCCGGACCTTGACTATATACCTGTGAACGAGGCCAAATCTGAACTAAACCAAAAGGCGATTGATCAATGGAAGAACGTCTACGACGAAACCTATCAGTTGCCAGTCTTCACTACAGAACCTTTCGTAAATTTTTCGGGCTGGAACAGCAGCTATACCAATCAGCCAATTGCTACGGAGGAAATGCTGGAATGGACTGAGGATACAGTTGCGCGCATCAAAGAGCTTGAGCCGAAGAAAGTTCTTGAAATTGGATGCGGCACGGGCCTTCTTCTCGGTCGCCTACTCGCCGATTGTGACGAATATGTTGGAATCGACCTATCTGAGCAAGCGCTAAACCAGATAGCAACAGATTTGGCCGCAAGCAACTTACCGTCGGAACGGCTGACACTTTTTCAAGGACGCGCCGATGATTTGGGATGTGTCGACGGAAAAGCGTTCGACACGATCATACTCAATTCGGTAGTTATCTGTTTTCCCTCTGTAGAATATCTAATAAATGTCGTGCGGGAAGCACAAAACGTGCTAAGTCCGAATGGAAAAATTTTCATTGGCGACGTGCGCCATCTGGGACTACTCGAGGCTTTTCATGCATCCGTACAATTTCACAAAAGCGCTAACACTACGCAGAAAACGGAACTGACGAAGCTAATTCGATCTGGTATCGCAACCGATAAAGACCTGGTGATAGACCCCTCGCTGTTTATTGCTCTTCAACAAAATAGTTCAATGCTAGGCCATGTAACCATCTCACCCAAATTAAGTAAGTTCCATAATGAGATGTCGATGTTTCGGTACGATGTTGTTCTTTATGCTGGTAACTCTCTACCCATCAACGACGACATTTCCTGGGAATCGTGGGAAGAAAGACGCTATTCCAGCGAACAAATTCGTGACTATTTGATCAATCGACAACCAGAGCAACTGGCCTTGCTCGCTATTTCAAACTCGCGACTCACCTATGCAATAAACGGACTATCGTACCTGGAGGAGCCAGGTAACACGTCAACAACACTCGCCGACGTGAAGCGAAGAATAGCTCAGAAACAGGAAATTGGAATCGACCCTTATGAGCTACGCGATATCGCAATGTCACTTGGTTTTGAGACAGAGTTTAGCTGGGCATCATCGAACGGTTCCGGACGATATGACGTCATCATTCAGCGCAAGGAATCATATAACGCCGCATTTTCCTTGACCCGCTTTCCGGTTCTGAAGCAGGAAACTCCGCCTACTTGGAAAAAGTATGCAAACAATCCACAATTGCTCACCTTACAAACTGATGTGCTACCAGACATACGAAAACATCTAAAATTAACTCTGCCAGATTATATGACGCCATCTGCGATTATGTTTCTAGATGCGTTCCCCTTAACGGCGAACGGAAAGCTGGATCGTAATTCACTTCCCAATCTCGGTGCCCCCCAAAAAGAGGTCGATCGCGTGTATATACCGCCTAACACTGAAATGGAACGAACGATCGCCGATGTGTGGAGTAATTTACTGGGAATTTCTACGATTGGGCGAAATGACAATTTTTTTGAAATCGGCGGCCACTCCCTTTTAGCGACGAGATTTGTGTCGCGTATGCGTGAAAGCTTTGGAATAGAATTTCCTCTGCTCGCCATGTTTGAAACTCCCGTATTAAAGACGGTTTCAGCACGAATAGAAGATCTAATGCCGTCCATCGCCAGTAAATTAGAATCGCCGACTTGTGGAAACCAAAAGCAATGGACCTGTCTGGTGCCACTACAATCACGCGGTACAAAGCCGCCAATCTTTTGTGTACATCCTGCCGACGGAGGTGTCTCGGTTTACATGACACTGGCCTCGATGCTAGGCACCGATCATCCCTTTTACGGCCTACAGGCCTGCGGTCTGGAGCCGGGGCAAAAACCTATCAACTCTCTAGATGCCATGGCTTCTCACTATTTTAAAGAGATCAAATCTATGCAAGCTACCGGCCCTTATTGTCTTGCCGGATGGTCAGGTGGAGGTCATATTGCTCTGGAATTAGCTCAAAGACTAACCGCGAATGGCGACGAGGTCCGCTCATTGTTCATCATAGATACGCCTGCGATAATGAGAATTTCTCTGACAGACGACGTTAGCTACATTACCAGTATTTTTAAAACTGGAATTGAAATGTCTGACAAAGAGCTACGCTCTTTAAGTTCGGATGAATTAATTCGAAAATTTGCTGAAAGGGCGAAAACCGGACTGTTACTTTCTAGCGAATACTCACTGGAAGACGCAAAACGACTTTTTTCAGTGTTCAAAGCGAATTTGGATATCTCAAACAGCTATACACCGTCTGCCTACAAAGGTGACACTACCTTCTTTGCTGCAACACTTGAGAGAGGGAGCAACACACCAATAGATCTATCGACTTATTGGAAAAATTTCGTTAATCCCGATACCCGGGTCATTTATGTTCCGGGGGATCACTCTTCTATCATTAAACAAGCTAACAACGTTCAGATAATAGCTGATCAAATTCGAAAACGTCTAAAAGATCGATTTTGATGTCAGATATAATATTGGAACAACAACTTCACGGAGAGATTATTTGTTTCGAATACGTATTATATTTTATAATTTTCAATACTTAATTGTAAGACACAACTAGTCAAAACTAAACTTGAATGAATTAGCAAGGACTGAACCATGAACTACGATGAATGTTATCTAAAACAAAATATACAGGTTGAAGCTCTCTATAATAACTGGTATGCATGGCCACACCTGATTTCGCCAGCCACTTCTGCCATGATAACTGCCAATTTGCATCTCAATATATTAAAGTCGTATGTCGACAATCCTGAATTACACGCAATGGCGGTTAAGAGTCCTGAAATGCTTGGCGGCCCATTCGTCGATTATGAAGGTAAGCGAGCCGACGAAATAAGCAGTCTTATCGACAGCACAGAAACTAAATTAGGTCATTTGCTGAAATTCGCGGAAGCAGTCAAAACGTTTGATAACGAACTGCAAGCCACTGCTAAGGGATTTTCGCTCGAGCCAATGTATGAAAAGATTCCCGCCCCACTGAAAGGCTACGTCGAACTCGTCTATGATTTAAACCACAATCCATCCCTGCGTTTTATCGAAGGTCTGTTATACAGAAGCCCTTATTATGTAGAATCCGCCCAGAGTATGTCGTTGTCAGTGATTAACCAGGACTATCGCCCCTTTGTTTTGAGTACGCCACGCCTGGAGGACAAAAGCCACTTACATCTTCCTATTCGCTTTAACAATCCGAGAATCGATCAACTTTTCAAAATGAAAGACTCACCGAATTCTTATGCATATATAAAAGATATCTTGCAGGTAGCCGACGACAAGGATGAGCTGTTTAAAACCTTCTTCACCGATGAACCTAATCGGAAAGATAATTCTAAGCCTGATTCCGGTGTTAGATTTCGTTATTACGGACACGCGTGTATTCTTATAGAAACTCAAGACGTAAGCATTTTGACCGATCCAGTCATTAGTTACGACTATGATAACGGTATAGATAGATATACTTATGCCAATCTGCCAGATTCAATTGACTACTTGATAATCACGCACAATCATCAAGATCACGTTATGCTCGAAACCCTGTTACAGATACGTCACAAAGTCAAAACTGTGGTTGTACCGAGAAGCAACGGGGGATCACTCGAAGATCCGTCAGTAAAGCTTATGATGGAGGCAATAGGTTTTCAAAACGTCGTGGAACTCGATGAGATGGAGACTATGCAAATTCCCGGAGGTTCAATAACCGGATTACCCTTTTTTGGTGAACACTCCGACCTTAATATACGAACCAAGCTCGCACATCTCGTCAAGTTAGGTAACACCTCTCTTATGTGCGCAGCTGACTCTAACAATATTGAGCCGGCACTTTATGATCACTTGCACAAAATTTACGGAGATATTGACGTATTGTTTCTGGGCATGGAATGTGATGGTGCGCCACTGTCCTGGCTCTACGGACCACTAGTAACTGCGCCTTTGGATCGCGCAGTTGATCAGTCTAGACGGCTTGATGGTTCTAATTATGAACGTGGTGCAAAAATCGTAGATTCATTGAAATGTAAACACGTCTATATATATGCCATGGGCCAGGAGCCATGGCTGAATTACGTCATGAGTAAAAAATATACAGAGGATTCTAATCCAATCGTGCATTCAAACAGGCTTATCACATATTGTGAAAACAGGGGAATTGTCGCGGAAAGATTGTATGGTACTAAAGAATTATATATTTAGCAGTCTGACATATTTTTGATTTTTACTAATTTCGTGGGGACTCAACGGAGCAATATCGTAGCAATCTGGACGCATAAGCGCATCTGGAATAGGTATTGTTTCTGACTGAGTCTCCCGAATGAGGATTTGAGTGATATAACATGGGCAACTTTACAATTAACATTAATAACGCGAAGACCCGGGAAAAGGCCTTTAATCGAATGAATCGCTCATTCGATATCATTATGAAGAGACGAGAACTAAAGCATGATCCACCGTCTCTAAAAAGATGGTTTAAACGGCAAAGTTTAAATATCGAGTATCAGTTTTTAGATTACTACTTTGGCGGCCCGCCAAAGTGGAGGATTTCGCTGCGATCTCTCAACAAGTCCAAGCGTATTTTGCCTGATTTCGCCGTCGTGTCGCCAATGAAAAGCGGATCATCCGATCTTTCCACCTACCTTTTGCAACACCCAGCGATACTCAAACAACTTTGCAAAGAAATTCCTGTCTTCCACGACTCGGATATTTGGCGCATATTCTACCCAACCGTCGATGAAAAAATTGAGATTGAAAAACGCTTTGGAACAAGTCGATGTGGCTTCTTTGCACCTTTTATAGCGCAGTCTGCAGCTCTGTCGGAGACACTGTCTAATATTCACAATAATTTTAAGATCGTATTGTTATTAAGAGACCCAGTAAAGCGCGCGTATTCACAATGGAAGTGGGACATACTGGGTGGAGGCGTTAGAGCAAAAAATATGAAAATTTATCAGCGCTTTTCTAATTACGCAGAACAGGCTGTTGACAGCTTTCCCGACTCCATTATGTCTAGCATATGCGGTGCCTCGATGTTGCACGAAGGCATTTACTATAAATACGTCAATCTCTGGATTGAAAAGTTTGGTGTTGACAACGTTCTCGTCATAAATGCCTGTGATTTTTTCAAAGAAACTGAACGTACTTTAATGGAAATCTATGGCTTTTTAGGACTACCCGAATACCGGCCTCTAATTACAGACAAGATATACAATAGAAACAGAATTGAAACCGCCCCACTCGACGAGGATGCAAAATATATTTTGTCCGAATTTTACAAACCATACAACCAAAAACTATACAATCTAATTGGCAAGACATATAATTGGATTTGATAAACAATTTCGGTTTTTATAATAAGCTCAACCTAACAGACAAAAGATAAAAACGGAGAGAACGAAAATGGAAATTTTTTCCGATAGAGTGCTTGAAGAAGTAAATACGTTTTTTGACAAAGCAACTCCTATCAATCCTCAGCAAATTGATTTTAAAAACCCCTATTTCACTCAACCCAAACACGCCGTTAAGGAACAACTTTCTGACCCAAAGAGTTTGTTAGCCGGATTGTCTGCAGATCATTTATATGTGCACGTGCCATTTTGTGCAACACATTGCCTGTATTGTCACTATCCTACGTTGACAAATGCGCATTCGCCTGAAAATCAACTCACTTTCTTAGAAAATATCGAGAAAGAATGGAACGAATATCAAGAAATAGGCGTCGATTTTTCGAAAGTCAAAACCGTACACATTGGTGGTGGCACACCAAACTGTTTAGACCCTGATAACCTGGAAAGATTAACTAAAAATTTGTCGGAGATATTTAAGCCTTCCATTGAATATGCTGCTGAATTATATCCTTCACCTTATGACTTAACTGAGGAAAAATTTCAAATTCTTGCAAACAACGGAGTGGATCGAGTAAGCATTGGCATTCAGACGTTTAATTATGCTATCAACGAAAGGAATCGTCGGATAAATCAAAAGCCCGAAGATTTATTTCGTATTTTGAAGCTTGCCAAGCAATATTTCAATAACGTTTCTATTGATCTTCTTTACGGACAAAAGGAACAAACTCTGGACGATTTGTCGAAGGATTTTGAAATCACTCGAGAGCTCGAAATAAATTCCGTGTATTTATACCAAACACGTGAATTGATTGGAAAGAGGCTAATAGAGCTACAAAAGGCTCTCAATATGTTCTTAAAATATTTTTCAAGCCACGGTTATGAAATCGTTTCATTCGACCAGGTTATCAAAAAGCGAAACAACGACGGCTTTTGCGCGCATCGTAGTGGACGTAGCCTATCGGAGAATTTGTTAGGTATTGGACCCGGATCTGTGTCGGAGATGGGGGAATATATCTTTAAGACAGTTTCACCCGAAGTTTACGCGAACCAGCCTGGAATTGATCTTGACAGCGTAGTAAAGCGTAGCGAACGAACGCAAAAACTTGAGTATTTAAACAGAGCCTTTCGCCACTTTAATACGCCAGGAATAAATGGAATGTTGTTCGAAGACTATAGAAAACGCTTTGGCATTGACTCACCTGTTGATGACTTTCCCGAGGAAATCGAGTTTCTCAAGAACAACAAACTTATTGCGATAGATAATAGCCAAATAGAAATCACCAATCTAGGAATGCTCTTTACTCAACCAATTAATAACTACTTGCTAGGTCATTACAAGTAGGATAACCATTGCGCTAAAACCATAGCAGACAATGGCTATTTTTTGCAGCCAACGACTACGGCGTTTTGCCGGGGAGCAGATTTGGATTATTCTTTCGTAAAGAAAATTGTTTCGTCTAGCCTAACGGATATCGATCTGATCGAGGCCCGGCGCCAAGCGGTTCCCGGTAGCCATACTGACGTAATACTAAAAGAATCTTTGCTCGACCGAATGTATGACAAGCAAGGACTACGTAAGCGCATCAGCGAAATTACTGCCAGCGGGGAGTTTATTCTTAATTCGTTTCCGTGCGAAAATTTCAGAGGCGCAAATCTTTTGCTTCGGAGTGAATTTCTAATATTGCAATATGTAGGCAACGGATGTTTAACCACTGATCTTCTGGATGATTATATTCGACATACTATCGAGCGTATAAGAGGATTTTCCGCCTCTCGTATAATGTATCGTTGTTGCGACTATCATCGTCACGACTTCTCCTTTTTTACAAGCGATTTTTTTGCGAATCAACATTCTGCGCTTGCTAGAGGAGCCCAGCTTCTTGTTGACGAAGAAGAGCTATTTCTTTTGGATATGAAAATAGTTCAAGGTTTACTCGATTGGGGAATTCCAGTCGATATTCTAATACCTTTTGTACAGTTTCCCGATCAATTAACAGCACTACGCGATCGAGCAGAATCATTCATTTCTTATAATGGAATTAACTCTAAGTTCGGAATGATGCTGGAGGTGCCCGCCAACCTATTTCAAATTTCTGATTATTCGGTATCAGATTTTTTTGTTTTTGGTCCGTCAGATCTTACGAAGTATTTGTATGGTGGTATAGATAGAAATGATTGGAACTACGGCAGCATTTCGGATGATGTTATTCTCGCGCCTATTGTCCACGCGATTGAGGAAATCAACTGCTTGCAAAATAGGCAGGTACTTCTTGCAAAGCAATTGCTCAACCTAGAAGAGAGGTTAGACTATCAACAGAGAGAGAGCCTGAAATTCAGGAAGCTCTTTATGCCCAATCAAATCGCAAGACCTATTACTCAATCTTCCACGAGTTCGCAGGGTGCGTATGAAGTTCATACTTAAGCCTGCTGATCAATCTAAGTTGTAGTGTAGTCTTTGATGTGTTCACCGATGTCACTCAGGATAATTAGAAGTTATTAGCTCAATCTACAATCAACATGGAGAGTTAAAATGGCAATATTAAATATTTGGAAGAAACCAAGACCCCGTAGCCTGAGAAAATGGCATCAACCGCCTTGCATGAAACGAACCGAGTATTTCGCCTATAGAGGATCTGAGTTAATCGATACCAATCTCGCCTATTTGCGTCGAACAGCGCGCAAATTTTTAGGTCCGAAATCGATTCATAAAACGCGTTTCGTTCCAGTTGAAAGTAGGTCATGGATGACAGAACTTTCAATAGCGGATCAATTCATTAACGACGTACAATTGGCCAAGTGGGGCGATCAAAACAGAGGAATACCACCGTTTAACTGGAAAGATGTACCTATATTGAAGGACCCCTTTTCCCTAGCAGTCTACCCACTACTTCTTTGGGAACTAAAACCAGCAACGGTTATAGAACTGGGTGCGTATCTAGGCGGAAGCGCTCTATGGATGGCAGACATGATGGACACAATGAACATCAAAAGTCATGTTTACTCCTACGAGATAAAGCGTGATCTAATTAAAGTAGAACACCCGAACATAACATTCATACAGATGGATTTGAGTAAACCAGAAAATTTCGATCATGAAATGTTGAAAAGTCTGCCACATCCATGGCTAGTGATTGAAGATGCACACGTGAATATTTATAACACGCTTAGTGTATTCGATAAGTATGTGAACGCCGGTGATTATGTCATAGTCGAAGACACGCTGTTTCCCGACACATCAAAAGTTGAACAATTTTATGCATTTCTATCGGAATTTGGAAGCGGTTACGAAGTTGACTCACACTATACGGATATGTATGGATATAATGCCACGTGGAATTTGAATGGGTATCTCCGAAAAAAATAGAAACCTTCAATTAAAATTGATTTCGCAAATCAGCGCATTGATATATCTGTCAGATTTATCGTGAACAGGCGATCATTTTAAATCGTAATTTTCGCAATTATACTACTTTATTAAAATTCGATTTAGCTCATGTTTACTAAAGCTTGTTCAACCGTAATAATATCTTCGTCTGTCAGCCCGAGGTGAGTAACGAGACGCACACGCTGATGACCGAAGTCGACTGTATTCACATTTGCGTCTTTCAATTTCGAGATAAAGACAGAGTTAGCAATAGTTTCTTTAAGTACTAACACAACTATATTGGTCTCCACCGGAAGAACTTCTTTAACGTATTTGTTTTTTTTAGCCGCTAGCCCAATACGTTCGGCATTCTTATGGTCTCTCTCCAGCTTTACGATGTGATGGTCAAGTGCATAACTTGCTGCTGCAGCGAGAAACCCGGCTTGTCTCATACCACCGCCTAATACTTTCCGTATACGTTTGGCCCTGAGAATATCTTCCCTGGTACCCATTAGAACAGAACCGACGGGTGCCCCTAAGCCTTTTGAAAAACACAGCGAGACACTATCAAATAATTTTCCGTATTGCCTGGGGTTCTCCTTGTTGGCTATGATCGCGTTGAATAGTCGTGCGCCATCCAAGTGAAGTTTTAATTTCCTGCTTTTACATACTTCATGAATTGCCTCTATTTCCCGTATATCATAACAGCAACCCCCACCCCGGTTGGAGGTATTCTCCAGGCTCACCAATCTAGTAACCGGAAAATGAATATTATTCTGATTTATTTCACGAATAACTTGTTCTGCGGTAATCAAGCCAGTCCATCCACTAATTAATCGAACCGATGCGCTAGAATTAAAAGCTATTCCCCCACCTTCATATCGATATATATGCGACTCAGAACTACAGATTACCTCGTCACCAGGAGAAACGTGAAGTTTGATCGCTATTTGATTTGTCATTGTACCGGATGGACAAAATATTGCTTTTTCCATTCCGAAACAATCGGCAGCCTTCTTCTCCAGCTCGATAACAGTTGGGTCTTCATCGAACACATCATCGCCAACCTTCGCCGAAAACATCGCTTCCAGCATACCTTGCGTTGGTTTCGTGACGGTATCACTTCTTAGGTCAATCATAGGTTCAATAGTCAACTAATCATTGCCAAATGTCGATTAAACTAAAACAATTTTTCTAAAGCAGAATACATCCTTAAATCCGATTCGCTATCCACCTCATACCAAGGCTGGGAAATCGGAACACCAACTATTTCATGCCTATCGATGATTAACCTTTGCAACAAAGATGTAACATCCATTTTATCTACCTCTGGTTGCGAATAACGACTAAGGTATGACCGTATTTTTCGCCATCCTTCTTTGGTGAATTTCATTAAACCTATGTATTGACCCTCTATCTCTTCAATCGACGAAGAACGATTTCCAATTTCTACAATTTTGTAGTCTGACAGACGAAAGGTTTCTGCATCATCTAGTGGATTCTTGAAACGCATCTCCCACAATTTACGCCAATTCGGATCGTACGCTACAGCGATATCTCCATTTGAATGCGCTAATTTCTCAACGGTATCTTTAGAATAAACGATATCCGAATAACTAACTAAACACGTATCAGAATCCAGCCAATCATCTGCCGCTAACAACGACACTACCATATTAGTTTCTTGCCAACGGTCATTTCGAAAATAGCGCAAATCTAAATCAAAATTCTCTGCTCGATACCCAACTACGATGGATATTTGTTTGATATTTTCGCCTTCTAAAGCCGAGAGTTGCCAATCAATAAGTCGCTTGCCATGCAATTCCGTGAAACATTTAGGTTGCCGCTCAGTCAAATTCCCCATGCGACTGCCTCTACCCGCCGCTAATATTATTGCTTTCATTGATTAATACCTTGATACCGATTTCTATAGTCCATAATATTTCGAAATTATTCTTTGATCAATTGGGTTAAATGGCTGGTTTCTTTCACCATGCCACATGTGACCGTATACCGGATATTTCTCATGTTCAATAGCCATCACGATTCCGTCCTCAGATTTCGCAACAATATTCAAATCAGGAACAGAATTTCTCGCTCCGTATTCGTGATAAACCGTCACAGAATCGAGTTGAAGAAGCTCTTCTGAAACAAGCCCCTGATAGACTTGCAATCGGTGGCAAGTACCAATGTGATTCTCAATTTTACCTAAGCTAACACCAAAATAATCTTGGATTATTTGCATACCGCGACAAATACCCACAATCGGCTTCTCGTGTTGCAAAGCCCATCCGAGCAATGTTTCCTCAACAGCATCCCTTTCTTGGGCATTCCCCCCGTATTTCTGCAGCGTATTACCGCCGGTAAATAGAACTCCAGAAAATTCTTCATAATCAAGTAGACATTTAACAAAACGAATATTATTGCTGACGAAAACCGGAAACAGATCAATTTGAAGCAGGTAGTCAGTCCACCGCTGGTCAATAGCATCCCTTCGCTCACCATAATCAACTACGTCATCGATTCTTTGTGTTACCAGGATTCTTCTCATTGCAAAATATGTACTTGACGCTGAGAACAATTAATTTCTAGTACTTTTGCCTTTTCCCAGTGCCGATACAACACCTCTCCAGCTCCAATAACTGCGGGAATTCCGAGTTCACAAGCACGAATAGCCATGTGTGAATTTGCACCCCCGTATTTGGTTATAAAGCCATTTATGCTATGTGAAAAAATCCAGTCAAAACCTGGGTCTGCATTTGGCAATAGCAAAATACTACCGTTCAAAAGACTGCCGTCAGCAGCTGAGTCGACAACTCTTCCCGAATTAGATTTCAAGGTGACGAAATTTGGCTCATCTTTTGGCAGTTCAAATCTCGTAACATCCTGATCTGTACATATCAAAGGCGGCAGGCTTAAATATTTCGTAAAACGATAGTCATTCTTACCCTCTAGGATGGCACGCAGAATCGAGTCCTTTTCATTCTTAGTCGATGAATACAACCGCTTTATGACATCAATCTCTAGATAGGATAGATCGTCGGCGGTAATTCCGTAATCACATCCAACTTCTTTCACTAGACGAATGACCTCGCTGAGGCTTTTAGTAAAAACGAATTTTGCGTATTCCCTCGCCTCAATGGCGGCCTTGATAAAGGCAAGAAAACTAACAACGTCACGTTCCAGCCCATGTTCTGTGAGCAAACGCTCCAGTTTTATTAACGCTTCCAAACTAAGAGAAAAGGTTTCTCTCTTTTCTGTAGTTAAAGTGCTGTCTTTTTCAGACCAATCAAAATAACGCTCCGGCTCTTCATCATATCGAGGTGAAAGAATATCGTATGTTCCCGGTCTAAGGTGTCCATATTTCTCAAGAAATTCTTCTTTTTCCAGCGCCATAAAGTCTTTCGTAAGCGAAGAGCTAATGCTATCCAAAGAATTCATAAAGCATTGATAATCTGACTCACTTAAGACATTGGCTGTGACCAGAGATCTTAACATTTGAACAGCGATGAATGCAGCTCTTGCCAACCCTGCAAACGGCAATGTACCGTAACGTTTACAATCTTCAATAAGCCAATATATTTTGTCTAGTTTGCTTATGTTACTCGAGCATATTTTATCTATTTTGTCTTGTAAGACAGACAATTTCTCACGATCTTTTTCCCAAAGACCATTCTGGCCCCGAATGATGTTATTGGTTAACGACCTAAGGCTATTATTGATCGTTTCAATATCAGTCTCAGTAAAACCGGAGCCAAGTAAAAAATTCAGCTTCTCGGGTAAGTCGAGTGTATAGCACGAATATATAATCTCAAACTCAACTTTGTCATGGTAGCTGGGATTGCTTTCGAGTTGGTATATATAGTGGTTAACCAGCTTTGTTGCAAGTTCATCAGGAATATCCCCAGGTATAAAGGAGTTGAAGCTCACGCGCACATCAATATATGGAATACCTGCAAAGCACACCAAAAGAGGAAAGCTTCTTAGGTTTCTGTATCCGTAATTATCTCTTTGATAGGCCCAAATACTATCTGTGATGAGTTCCTTATACAAACTCACGGCTAAAGGACGTGGTCTACTTCCTAGTATCTCTGCAGGATTCCAGTCCGGCATAACGCCAAACACCGTTTTTTCTCCTAGTAAATACGGATGAGATCCACTAAGCTCGACTATTCTTTGTTGAATACCTAGTATTTCTTGCGACTGTGAATTTATGCTTAGCGGGTCTTCTTCAGGCAGAACAAGTGGCCTAACTTGTAGTAAGACAAGCTGCCCCTCCTTATCAATCGCAAACTCGACATCAATTGAATCATGACTAAGCAGCGCTTCCAGTTCTTTTACAAGCACTATCACATTCTCTAGCTTGTCATTGTAGTCACCAACATTATTTAATTTCGCCAAATAAAACGTCCGTAAATTATTTGTTGAACCACTAGTGACTGTATCGGTTTGACCTGAACAATCATCGTAGTTGACAACATAATAATGAGCCCCACTATTAGGGTCTCTTGAAAATGCAACCCCACTCAGATAGACGTTTTTTAGCATCGGTTGGATAAATATTTCGTCTTCCGAACTCGATAGCCGATTACAGACCAAGTCTATTGAACGATTTATTTCAGTCAATCCGCTTACGTCAGCAATCGTAAGATAATGTCCCGCGAGGGATACATTTGCTGTATCCTCACTTGTGGCACTACTCCGGACGATGACTTCGCCGCTGATCCAGTCGGGCAACTCGCCAATATTGGAAATGTCGTTCTTAGACGAAAACCATTGTGCGCGTGTAAAACAAAACTGCGGTAGTACAATAGCACTTTGTATGTTGTGCTCAAGTTGGCCTAGTGTTCGTGCTTTTGTCAGAAAGTGCATTCTGGGACCTGGCTAAACAGTTCTGGCGGACCATGCTCTTGTAAGATAGGTGGTTTCGATCCCATCCATATGGCCGACAAATTTTTCGACATACGCCATAAATGCGTTAAATCTATCCTCCCCAGCTTGTACTCGAATATCATTAACTGACCACCACGCACCGAGATATTGCTCTGGTGTTTGTGTGACAGTGTGACGACCTTCTATGTATACCACATCATCGAAAAATGGTGATTCATTCAGTTTTTGAGTCAAGGTAGTCGTTAACCCAGAACGTCCGGAAGATACTCGTTTGAGCTCAGGCACCATTTCGTGTAGCGTATTTTCAATTTCGACCAGAACCGGATTTTCCTCAATTAGTCTTGGATTCCAAAGAGCGGCAAACCGCCCTCCCTTCCTTAGTACTCTGGAGAATTCCTTAACTCCCGCATCAAAATCCACCCAGTGAAATGACGATGCCATCGTTAAGAAATCAACAGAATCAGATTCAAGACCAGTATCTTCGCCTTTGCCTTTATACCAACGAACGGGTAGGCCGGCGCAGTCTGCGATCCCTTTCGATCTCATTTCCTCGTTAGGTTCTACAGCAATTGCTGATTTCACCGATCTACTGCAAACCATCCTTGTCCATATCCCGGTTCCCGCACCCACGTCTGCAAAGTCTACTCCCGGTGCAGGCTTTTCTAGCAGACTAAATAGAGCAGCTAAAACACTTTCCGAGTATCCGGGCCGATATGCCGAATAGTTATCAGCTAGATTTGTATAATCTCCAAGTTTTTCAATATTCATCCTGGCTTTCCAATCCTGTAATTAACGTTAAAAATATTTCATCTATTCCTTGTGCCCCATCATTTACGATTGTTAAGTCAGGCCTTACCGGAAACTCTGCAACAACATCAACTCCCATAACATTCTCGATTTTCCCAGCTAGTGCATGGCTATACAGCCGTTTCTGGTCTCTTTTAACCAAAATTTCTATAGGCACATCTATAAATATCTCGATATAATTTTCTATGTTCGCACGATTCCAATCCTGAACTTCATGGAACATAGAAATAGTAGCGCACACAACATCCTTATTTTGGTCAGACAGCATCTTACACAATCTGGAATATCGTTTGGCCAAAGCTAGTCTTTCGCTCCGTGTATGTGCGTGAATATCACCAAACACTTCGCGCAGCTCATCTCCATCTAAAAAGACAACACTTTTTCCATTTTCTTTCAGGTATTGAGCCAGCTTGCTCGCAAGCGTTGTTTTGCCAGCGCCTGACAAACCGGTAACCCAAAATACCGTTCCAGAATCGTTTACTTTAATCATTTGCTTGGAGCTTATAAACAGATTAGGCGATACTTACTTTTTTCTCTAAGTATATTTTTTAACATAATAATCCTTGTCATTTATATTGTATCGAGCAGACGAATGGTGTTTGTGCTTCCATTTTCAAGCTAATGCTAATTCGAAATACAGCACTCAAAACCTGGTTCTCGCAACGAAGTTTTAAGCAACGTTTGGCATCTTCTGTCCATGATTAAAGTTCTGTGAGGACTTGGGCTGTAACACATTTATATAAAAATAATTTGTATTGATCAGTTTATCTTGTTTAAACAGCATTTTTCTAAACTTAAAGCCCAAGTAAATAACTCTCCACAACCTTACGAAGAATACCCCGCCTCGAATGCCCGCTAAAGATCCGTTGACAAGGTACTCACGCTCAGCTTTCATCGGCAACAACAGTAACATAAAGGCCATATATTTTCCTACAGCTTTTACTTTTGGATCATATCCGAAGTTAGCAAACCTATTACGGAAAAAGTACGCCATAACCTTCATATCCATATTGGAATAAAAGCTTAACCAAGAGTTATCTTCAAAGTTCTCAATAAAGCCATTTACTTTCCTCTCAGTCGCGCTGTCACCCCACCATTTATACCCATAGATAGTGCTTTCAAGCAGTACAGGGTCAAAGTCAATCGTTATGTATTCGCAGATTCGTTCCAGGATCAATTTCTGAAAATTATGGATATCCTCGAGTCTCAGCGCGGCGCAATCCAGATTCTTTCTATTTCTTGTGAGTTCAGATATATCCATCAAAGACGTGATAACCTGCCTGTAAAAATAAGCTATATTGCAATGTTCCGTGATTTTAGTCTTGCTGACAAAAGTCGATTTGATGGCGGCCCGAGGATCTCTACTTAACGCTATCGCTCTGGCATCACTATGGAGGGGCTTGACCGTCAACAACTCGTATACATCATGAATGTGATGAACAATAATCTTTTTATCTGTTGCATCCTTTCCAGTTCGCGCAAAGTCATACGCGTAATGCACAGCATAAAAAAAGTCTTCTTCGCAGACTTCATCAGCATATGATAGCAGGTCCAGAAGCTTTGTTCTAAAACGCTGTTCTGAAACAGCAACGATTTCATTTTGATTTTCACCCAACTCGTCGAACTTTAGGAAAGAGACATTGTTAATACTAAACAGATTGGGAAAGAATTCGACAAATTTATCTACTAATTGCTCCTTATTGAATTCACCATTTTTTCGCCAAAACATTGGGTACTGGAAAATTTGAGAAATCATGAGAATTTGAGGATGACTATCCAGAAGACTTTGAAAAAAAATACTTCCATTTCGCCCCGTGGTTACAATGTATACAACAGGCAATCTAGTTATTCTTGACATCTATAAAATACCCACAATTGCAATTTCCTATCACATACCGAGTGGAGCCGATAAATGCGAATTTTCTAAGAAGTTTACCCCGCCCTATAACGCATTACACATGTCTACGACGACAAAGTAAGTATTACGTTAGGTACGCCTCAATCGCTACGGAAACAGTTCAGGTCCATTTATCTTCTATACAATATCCGTTGACTCAAGTCACCCAGGGTATCCTGCTCGAGATATTCTTAGATCCAGGATGAAATCTACTTCCCCATATTCCAAACGGACAAACTACTATTTAACACCGTAAACGTAATACGTCGTAATATCATTCCAAACGCCCTCTTCTACCGCAAGCTTGTCCATTTCTGCAAAATACTCCAGCTTTGCCTTTTCTAGTATTTCCTGTGGAACTGCTGTGATTGGGTGTGGATACTGCCCGATTGGATAGTCCTCCTCTGAAATCCATCCGTCTTTGGCCTCTTCTAGAGACATGAAGTGACCATCTTTGACTTCCTTGATTTCGACCTCCGAATAACCCGAGTCTCTCAATAATGCTTCGCATATTGCCATTGACCCGGTAGGAGAATTCGCCAGATACTCAATCCCGTGGTTCTTCAGTACCCTTCTCGCAATGCAACCACAAACGAATGAAGTTTCAGGCCAGGCATGAAACCCAAGCAACCCACCCGGCTTTAGCATACGGCGCCAATTCGCTAATGCTCTGGGCTTGTCAGCAATCCAAAAGAAGGCTGAAGCACAATAAATTCGATCAAAGCTATTCTCAGGAAAGTCTAGCGCCTCGGAATCCATAACCTTAAAAGTCAAATTGTCATGCAATGAAACTTCTTTTAGTTTTTCTGCTTCTGATATCATTCCCTGCGACAAATCTATCCCGAACACTCGACCGGACCGACCAACCAAACCGGAACAATGGTAAGCTGCAGACCCAGTACCTGTAGCTATATCTAATACCGAGTCACCCTCTTGTGGAGGATGATAATCTACCAATTGCACTGCTAACGACCTATGCCAATTACTTTGCCCATATGACTTGCTTCGCTCATCATATGAGGAAGTAATTATCTTGTGATACGCTTGGTAATCCGAAACATTCATCAAATACCTCCCCATAGAATTGTCAGCAAAAAAGCATGAATAGCCAGACTCTTGTTACTTAGCTGTTCTTCAACTTGAATGGCACAATTATAAACAATTTTTTCTTCCGATTAATGGTTTTTATATAAATCAATCAACATCACAACAAACTTAACGGCGCCCAGTATAGCGTTATCTTCTGTGGTATTCACCCTTTGAGACTGAATGCGCTCAAGACACCCAAAGTAGGATCCACTTCAAGTTGTTGACAAAAAAGTAAGTGGAGCAGCAACTCCCTATGTCCGCAAACGCCATAAGTATAGAACCCAAAGACCCAGTAAAACATCGACAGTTGCGCAGTAGGCAGGCCACCACAAAGGCACCGTGCTGATTTCAATAAACTGATTGTGCATCAGATCAAACAAGCCGTGCGCAATCAGGCCAAGTCCTACGGCGAGAAATGGAAATTTTTTTGAAAACGCTGCTGTTCCGATAAATAGCAGCGCTATCATAGACTCTGCAACTATTGACGCTGCTATTCCGCTCATTGCCGCAAACAGAACATAGTAAAGCGCAATAACGATTAGAATCGTCGGATAAAAACTCGTGTCTTTATCAAATCTGAGAGCATGCGCAGGCAAGGCTACGCATAGGGCAGTGATAATACCGGCTATGTATTCCATTACAGCCTACGGCAACTCCTCTCGCCCATTTACAAACCTGGCAAAGCGAGGCTTTTCTCGCGGATGCACCGGGTCTCTTTTTTTCCACACCCAGCCGCCAAAGCGAGTGGCTTGAAAATCATTGTAGGCCTGCTGAATTTCTTCGCGCGTGTTCATCACGAAGGGACCGTATTGTACTACCGGTTCGTCGATTGGTTTACCTTGTAGCATGAGGATACGCACAGGCTGATTACCCGCCTGGAGTATGACTGAGGTCTCGGCTTGCATAACGGCAGCGGTCTTTACTTCGAGCCTGGTGTCACCGATACCGAGTGATTCACCGTCATAGAAATAAAGCATACGATTCACACCGGCGCTTGCAGCGGGAAGCGTCCAACTGGCATTGGCTTGCATGTCGATAATCCAGATGGCCACTTCATTTGTATTGTCGGCGGCCCATGATTCCGGCGGCGGTGCGAGGGGCGTTATATCTTCTAGCTTACCCGCCACAACTTCGACCTGTGTTTTCGCGCCTTTGTCGTCTTCAAAAACCTTGCGCGGCGTTTTCTCCTGCCAGAACATCGTGAAATGCGGTTCCGCGAATTTGCTCTTCCGTGGAAGATTGATCCAAATCTGGAATAGTTGCATGAGATTGGGCTTGTCGCGATGAATGAGCGGAAACATCTCGCTGTGTTGCACACCCTTGCCGGCAGTCATCCACTGGGTATCACCCGCACCATATCGGCCTGCGGCCCCCATGGAATCGGCATGATCCACTATGCCATCTCGCACAATAGTAACAGTCTCGAACCCGCGGTGAGGATGCACGGGAAAGCCGGGTACCGTATCGCCATGATACATGCGCCAACCGTTCCGAGGTTCAAAGTCGCTGCCAATATTGCGACCTGATAGTAAATTTGGCGCAGGGCCCATCTTGTCATTCCCTTCTGGATAGGCATCGTAGTGATGTACACAAAACAAAAAAGGATCGGGCGTCGGCCACTGAAAATCGAGTGGGATAGTTTTTAAAACCGGGCCTTGATTCATGGCTACACCTCTTTACGTATCAAGCGGGGTAAGATCCCCCTGTTTTCTAATACTAGCAATAATAGTGGCCACAATAAGTACCCCACCCTTTACAATCGGCAACATATTAATCTCCGCTATCCGTAAATATCATAGGACGAGTTTCGCCGATCTTCATTATCCAAAGCGTATCTTCCCCATAACCAAGTGAAAGCCCCTCGTTAAAAAAACGTTTCGGCGGTTCCCACATAAGCTCATCCGATAAGCTGCTGACAGTTCCCCAATGGGATGCTATCAGGTTTTTTGCACGCAACTCTTTTCCGACCTTGACCGCTTCTTCCGGCGTAAAATGTGACATCCACATTAGTTTTCTTGGCTCATAGGCACCGATGGGTAAGACCGCGTAATCGAATGAACCATACTGTTCTCCGACTTCTTTATAGATGGAATTTGAATAGCCGGAGTCACCAATAAAGAAAACACGCTTTTCATCGCTAACGATGGACCACGATGACCATAGCGTCTTATTATGGTCATCCGTGGCGCGTGCAGAGTCGTGAACTGCTGAATGAGAGGTGAAGACTGTATTTCGTACCTCCACGGATTCTCCCCAGTCAAGCTCAGTAACATTTGTATAGCCGTTTTCACGAAAAAGTAACCCCACCCCTAGCGGCACTACAACATGAATCCGCTCTTTATTTGCAATTCGTCGAATGGTTCTTTCATCCAAGTGATCGTAGTGATTATGAGAAAGCAATATAACGTCTATTGGCGGAAGCTTTTCTATGGGTATACTTGATTCTACAAAGCGCCGAGGTCCCGCCCACGATATAGGGCTCGCGAATTCCGTCAAAAAAGGATCAGTTAAAATAGTTACCTTGGAGACCGTAATCAGAAAAGATGCGTGACCTAACCAGGTTATGCGCGAATCTTCGTAGCTTTCAAGCAAACGTAGCGACATTTCCTCAGATATAACATGCCCGTCAGGAATGTCCGGAAGGACAACAGAACCCCAAAACCGTCGAAGATAGAAAAAAAGACCTTTAGGCGCGGCCGTCTCTACATATGGATAATTCTGAAAACCGTTAGCGATATGATGTTTAGGCATGTTGTCTGTTACGCCGGAATTCTGTCCACCAAAAGCGAAACCACCGTTGAAAACAAAAGCAAGACATAAAAGTAGTCGTTTGAAAGGCGCATTCACGATTATCATTCTAGTTAGGTAGTAAATTAATCCGAAAAGCCTATTTAACAGCAATGTTATAACGTTTTTAGTGGAGAATACATAGTTTCAGCTATTGCCATAGGCGGACACTGATAAAGCTATACTTGCATCAATAATGTTTCAGTTTGACCTGACATTGCCCATTCTTGGTACAGATCAGAGTTATTTGCCAGACAAACTTCCTTTTCAAGACCGAAAGAGATGATGATGTCCCATATGGGATGCCTTCTTCCTGATAGCAGACTTGTCACTGGTGTTCGCTCCGAATCATCCTAATGTGCGTTCAAATAGATTAAACTTCATCATCGTATTCGACCTACTGTGTCGTGTTTTCTTTGACACCGAGCTTGCTTTAAGTCAAGTGACCAATCCTTTATAATCAAACCCCATAAATTTATTCGCTATTGCCATGAAATTTTACCACTCACTCATTTTGCTGCTATCCCTGATTTTTCCCAGCGCCTATGCCCTTACACCTGGCGAGGTTCCGGTTGGCGGTGTTTTGCGCGACGCAACATTGCAAGGCTTCGGTGGTGATGTTCTACGTTTGTCCTCACTGCGCGGAAAGCCGCTAATCATAAACGTCTGGGCAAGTTGGTGCGGTCCGTGTAAAGCAGAGATGGGATCATTGGAGAACCTGCACAAACGCTATGGTGGCAAACAATTTAACCTTATCGGTATCTCCACCGATGATGACACTAATGCGGCTTTCTATTTTCTCATGCGTGAGGGAATAACTTTCGATAACTACGCCGACAAGAATCTCATGATGGAAAACATGCTAGGCGCTAATACCATACCCGTTACCCTGCTTATTGATGCCAATGGCAAAGTACTCAAGAAAGTGAGGGGATTTAAGGAATGGGATAGCCCGGAAACGATTAAAATGATTGCATCGGTATTGGGCGTGAAGTTATAAAATCAGGTGTAATTTTTCCTCTCAGACCGTCTACCACGTGTACCGGATTGTGAAACTATAACACCGCGGATGGCCTCCTTTTCGATAGGCCGTTTCTCATGTAAATAGTCTTCGTGCAGTGGGGATAAAAACCACTGTCCGTCTTCGATGAGCAACTGACGAAATATATAGCCGTTCTCCACTATCGCCAGGACATAAGACTCATGTTTGACTGCGCCATCAGGGGAAATCATTATGATGCAACCCTTTTTAAACTCGGGCTCCATACTGTTATCAACAACTTGCAATGCGAATGGCTCGCTTGAACTACAACTGTCTAGATCCATGCCGGTTTCTTTCTCGTGTCATTTGTGAGCTTGTGGAATCGGGGCATTATCTCACAATTTGCGAATATCCGAATACTCACTTCAAGGAAGCAGCCGATTTTAGTAGAAACGCCTGACAACACTCCCCCTTGTAAAGATGAAGTCAGAAATTATTTATTGCTTTTCAGAAAAGAGATAATGGACGAACCTCTAGCATCCTATTCCCTTCAAATGTAAAATCGACGAATGCGCGCATCTACGATTACACTCACTTTTTTACTACTCACGACTGGCTGTCAACTCGAGGAACTCCTCGGCCTGTCAAGCAACGATTCAGGAAGCATACCTGGCAATGAGCTTACACAATCTGGGGGCCTGTCTCCAGAAGATGCCGCAAAACTCTATGACAATAGTGCTCACTCCGATCTTATTACATCCCATGGGTATAACCCATATCACGCTGTTTTTATCGCGCACGAGTTTTCGTACTCAATACCGGCAAATCAGGTTGATCAAAGTACAGGAGAGGAAATACGCGCCTGGAACCCGAACGAAGGACGCCGCATCCAGACAACCGTCGATGTTATGTGGCAACTGAATTCCACCTACCCACCTACATCATATCGCGAGGGAATAATTGAAACGCAATCAAAGAGAGAGTATCATCTTCTCGAAGCGACGAGGGCGCAGATCGACTTCAATGCTACAGAGCTAGATTCGGTATACGTGAATGATGAACTCGTTCAAATGTCGAACCATGCTACGACGAATGAATTCACTGCCACATTGATTGATTCCGAATTGGGCAAGATCACAATTGAATCCACTACGATCCGTGAACACTGCGACGCGAAGATCATAAGAAATAGTATTTCATACCTTGTGGAATGCCCTAGTCCTCACCCCTATTACACAACCCATCAGGCTGAAATCATTGTGACGATGGAGAACGGTGACGCAATAAACGCCTCTGTCACCTATTACACCTGCTCACGAGAAGACTGCGAAAGTGAACAACAGTTTATTTCATACGACATCGTAACACCCTTAACAACTCTCTCCTTTGTTGAACACGAAGAGGTGTCAAAATATATCGTTTGGAGTGATGATAAGTAGATTCAAACGTAGGCGTGGTGATTCGAACACCAATCCAATCTATGCTACCGGCTAGCACCGGACACTCAGGTTTCCCGAAAACTATTTGAATATGGCTAATGACTTCTTTCGTTGTCTGACTTCCGTTTCCGCCGGAACTAATTTCGCTATGCGTTCTATTTCATAACAATACAGTCAACAATAACTCCAGCGAGTCCGAGTGTAATGCTTGGTCTTATTCCGTAATTGATACGCACGCCTTTTTATTTTTATTCCCGACGCTTATAGACGGAAAAGACTATTTTATAATTCTGAAACTGTGAACGCTTTTGTTCAGAATTCGTTCATGAACGCAAGATTACCATTTGTCCATGTTGTCGATGTTTTGAAGTGATGGCTGAATCGAAAATGAGTTTTTTCAACTAGTAAAGGAATAAACATATGATTAGCTCACTAGACTTGCTTGCACTGTTACTCGTTGGTGGTAGCCTTTTCGCAATTGTTTTAAATTACGTAATGAGTCGGAAATATGTTGCATATGAAGCCGAGATAAAGTCCAAGCAATAAGCTCTGTTTTATTTTGCTACTAATAGTAATTGGCCGTTACTCTCGACAGTTACGGCCTGGGGCGGGCACGGAATACCCCAGTTAGCCACTAAGATTCTTTGCAAAGTATGGCAAGTGCGGGTGCGTCGTCCTCCCAGTCTATGCCATCAAACTTTCCGATATGTATTTTATAGAGTGGGTGTCAAGAGAGCGAACATTACCATCGCACCCATCCGGTTCACCTAGCGCCTCTACCTCGAACCGAATAGCCCCGCAATACCCCCCATACATCATTGAATCACTATTCTCTTGCTATGCCTTTTTGCATTCTCGTGTATTAAACATACTTTTCAAACGATTTCTTTTTTCACGGTGCTAGGCAGGCACCAATGTGGGGTTGCCTCGAGTGCCGCCAGACTGATCGGCAATAGTTATTCGAAGCATCAGAGGGCATTTATACAAATGCCCTCTGATGCAGGTTTGTCACAGTAACTTTATCAATTGCAGCTGTATTCTGAACTGATATTCCATAAACGTTCGGCATTGCAATGCGCGATATTATGCGCCGCCTGATATTTCAATTGAGATAACGCAGTTCGCCAATACTTAATTTTTTCGTTATATTGATTTTGCCAGTGCACAACAAACACATTATCTAGCGCGAAAATAAAGCGATCGCTATGATGGTTAAATGCATTTTGCCACGGTCGTTGTAATCGATAACCACCATTCCCATCCGGTTCAAAGAGATTCGTCCAAGGAAATATAGTAGCGGCCGCAAGGGGATCTGCATGTGATGTGAGAAAATAGACGTTGTCATGGCGCATCAGCATACGTAGCGTTTGAGCAAGATCAAGCTGCGCCATGTGTATAAGTATGAAATTATGAGTAGGATTGTCGTCCAAAAGTTTTTCAAGTTCGTCTCGATAATGTAGAAACTCCTCCTTCGTCATCGCGCCAAATTCCAGATGGACTATGAATGGCCAATTTTTATTCTTGGCTATATTCAAGGTTTCCTGTACGTAAGGTGAAAATAGGGATTTTATAACCAGCGGAATATCTTCGCTCTTACTTTGGTGGTAGTTCAGCACTTCGCCAGTAGCACGGTAAGGAATAGAATACCCGTTGTTATTTGGATAAATCAGTTGTTTTTCAAGAAAATCCTTATACGCGAGAACATCGGCTTCACTATCGGTACCATCGAAATATAAACTGCTTTTGCTCCTTAACGCGGGCAATATTTCTACAGAAGAGCCAGCTGCCAATTGCGTAAAATCAAACAAGGATTTTTGTCGTTCGTTTAGCGCACTTGGGCCACGCGTGGCCAGTATCGTCGCTTTCACTTGATTGTTCACCATGCGGTCGAGCATTATATCGTGTGTCACGTTCGCATCAAATTGACTGTGCGCGTCGACGAAATAGATATCGTCCCATGCAACAACTTGAGATGCATAACCAAGCAAAATAATCTGTAATAGACGAGTCAAAGTTCGAGTACGTAATTCCATGACGCTTTACTCCTTTAGCCATTTGTATCATCTCGGATACCCTCACCTATAGTATCGATCAACAAAATAAACATGTCAAAATGATGGGCATTTTGAGTGAGGAGAATTTCTGCAATGCCTAGTAAACGATAACTTCAGTATTCCCGAGTATGATGCTAATTTTTTACGTACTCGATGGGCATGAACAAACCGGGTCCGGAGAACAATTATTTCTAATATCCAAGCTGGCTTACATTTGAAACAATTCTTCTGACCCGATTCTTACCTATCCGAAACGCCGCATTGCGTCCAGCGTCAATCCTGTACCAACGCTCCCAAATCGATCACCCTCCACCACATTCACCTGCGGAAAGACGTTCTTCACTACATGTTGCACAGAAGGTAGGCCGGTAGTACCACCGGTTAAGAAGATGCTATCGATTTGCTCAGGGGAAATCTGCGCTTGCGATAAAGTGTGCCGAATGGTTTGATCAATGCTCGCCAGCTCTTTCTCTGTGGCTTGATCAAACTCCGCACGCTGACACTGTGGTCGTAAATTGGGTTTTATAAACGCCAGATCAAGCTCAGCTTCAAGATGTTCAGATAGACTAATTTTGCAGGCCTCTACATGGGTAATCAGGCGATGCCCTTGCTGATCTTTTAACACCTTGAGTAGACGCTCGATCAAATCGGGTTGTTCGGCACAGAGTTTCAATTGCTCTATATAGTTTATATTCGCCCGATCATATTGTTTATGTATCAAATGCCATGTTGCGAGTTGAAAATAGGGAGCGGTTGGCATCTGTAGTCGCGATGTCTCCTGTACATAGCTCTGCATACCAAGCTCAGGCATCGCCTTGTATAGATTAAAGCGTCGATCAAAATCGTTACCACCGACATGCACGCCCGTAGTAGCCAGAATGTCAGCATAGCGATCTGTTGCGTGTATGCGCTGCGGAGACAAACGGATGATGGAAAAATCCGAGGTACCACCGCCAATATCCACAATCATCGCCAGCTCTTCCTGGTGTAACTGTTGCTCGTAGTTTAAGGCTGCGGCAATGGGCTCAAATTGAAACTCAACATCCTTGAAACCAACGGCGCGATAGACTTCCGCCAGTGCCTGTTGCGCTGAATCATCGGCCTCCTTATCACCATCCACAAAATGCACCGGGCGCCCCGCCACCACTTGAGTCAGTGTTTCACCGGTTTGCGTTTCCGCACGTTTCTTTAACTCCGAGATAAAGTCAGCGATGATCTCAGGATAAGTCACGCGACGCATCCCAACTTGAGTTGTTTGATTCATCAGAGACGTACCAAGAATACTCTTTAAAGAGCGCATCAAACGCCCATATTCTCCATCGATATAATCATCAATGGCTTCACTGCCAAAACTGGTGCGGTGGTCTTCAAAATGAAAAAACAGGGCACTGGGCATGTTCGCCCGACCCGGCTCAACAGGGAGTAAAATCGGATGCCCCTGCTCCACGACGCCAATCGTGGAATTGGATGTTCCAAAATCAATACCGCAAATTGAGTTCATGAATCAGGGGCTCTGGCGTGGTAAAAATAAAAGGGTCGACAATATACGCTACATCTCGGCAAAAAAGAATGGATGTGAATGAGTAGATAAATATAGTAGAAATCAGGGGACACGGTAGATTCGTTTTTTTTCATTGTATAAGCGACCTGGATAGGACGCCAATTACTCACATAAATGTGGTCTGCTTTGCAGTGTTTGCTGCTGTTAAGGCGTGAGTATAGTTATGTGAGCTATTTGACTATGTGGCTGGTTTATCTCTCATCGCAGAAGCATGACGTTCTAAATTGACTCGTATATATGTGAAGAGATAATTGTCGATACTTTTTACAATCCTTAATCATAAGGATTTTCCTAGGAAATACAGATCATTGTAAAGTATACAATTCTACTTTTTGGTACAGCAGTTGCCTTAATTTTTATACGTAATATTGAAGTCTTTATATCGAGGGGGCCTAGTTATGTTTATCAATTCCTTCAAATCAAACTTCTTCTCTACTTGCTTATTGTGTTTTTCGCTCATAACGATATCTCAGGCAAAAGCGACTGTCATCTACGATAATACGACCAACCCAATCGGTGGAGGAACGGCTCTCAACTATGCACTGTCGGCAGATGACTTTCAGTTAAGTCAAAATACAACCGTAACCGGAGCGACCATAGGCCTTTACGGTGGAGGTATAAATCTCTGGGATTTGAGCGGTGAATGGGCTATTTTCAGTAATGGCCCCAATCAACCCGGCAGCATATTAGCAATTGGTCTTGCTGACAATGCCCAACTGGTAGGAACTGATTATAGTTTTGACTTTGGCGATAGCGTCATGCTGAACGCAAACACTACCTATTGGTTCGGATTTCATGCACTAAATGGGGGAAACAACGCTGGCTTAGCCTGGCAGAGCCGATCATCGCCAATAGGCTCAACCAGTGCGACGATTAGTTTATCAGGTGGCTATACTAATCCTTTAATTGCTAACTACAGCAATTCTTCTGACTGGGTGCTTCATTCTTCATTTGACATAGTCTTTCAATTGCACGGATATACAGCTGTTCCAGAACCCTCAGCCATTGCCTTATTCGCCCTCGGCTTGCTGGGGCTAAGCTTTTCCAGAAAGCACAAGGCATAAAATCTATTCTATACGGCACACAGACCCGCTCTTGTAGCGGGTTTTTTAGTTTATGAACGTCGGTTTCGCCCAGAAGCGGACGTAGAGATTTGCCGAAAGCGGACAATCAATGCCCAAGTAGATTCTGACTGCATTGCAGCGGAAGCAGCCATTTGAGCAACAACTACTAAACCAAGTCTCTCTACTAGACGCGGGAATTCAATGGCAAAACTCGTTGGCGAAAACGGAGCATTGCGAAATTATCGTTCGTACCTTGCAGATTCCCACGCGTGTATTGCATGCATTCTGGTCTCGCCCCAATGATACCCGCCAAGCTTACCACTTTGTTGTATGACACGATGACAAGGAATTAGAAAAGCGACTGGATTTGCGCCTATCGCTGTGCCGACGGCGCGAGCAGCACGCGGCCTTCCTACTTTAGACGCAACCTGAGTGTAGCTTGTCACCGTTCCAGGCGGTATTTCCAACAATGCCTTCCATACACTAATTTGAAAATTTGTTCCGGTAACATGCATAGAAAGTGGCCGATCTAATTTCATATCCCTGGCAAACATTGACTCAATAACTTCAGACGTGCCTTCATAATTTTCACGCAGAACAGCATGAGGCCACTTTCTAATTAATTCGTCCAAGTGGGTATCTGTATCATTTCCACTTAAAAACGCCAGTTTGCAGATTCCCTTTGGAGTTATGGCAATAAATATGTTTCCAAAAGGAGTGGCATGTATAGCATGCTCTATAGCAATACCGGCACCGCCCTTTTTGTATTCGCCTGGTGTGACGGCTTCTAAATGTACAAAATGATCATACAACCGCGAACCGCTACTTAATCCTACTGCGTCTGAAACCTCCAATAGGGATTTAGATTCAGATTCAGATAGTAATTGTTTTGCGCGTTCTACGGTAAGTATCTGCAAGAATTTTTTTGGCGTCACACCGGCCCACCTAGAAAAAAGGCGTTGAAAATGGAACGGACTCATATGCAAATGCGCAGAGATTTCCTCAAGAGAAGGTTGCTGAGTTATACGTTCACTTATAAATGAGATAGCCTTAGCTATCCGTTCATAGTCAGACATGGTTGTTTATCCAGCTATCGAAAGCCACGCTAGCAAATAGTTTTGAAGTGGCATACCCAATTCCCGAACTAGCCCCGGTGACAATGGCAATTTTTTCAGATAATAATTCATGATTCTGGCCGTCCACAATATCTTCTAGTAGAAACACATTATGGAAGGTCAGCCCAGTTTACTCGACCCGAATCTTGCTACATTGTCTACTTAAGACATAACAGCTGCTATACGGACACCGGTAGACCCGTGGATAAGTTGCAAAGAGTCGAGTGAGTCCTATTTGTCAATAGCCTAAATGTCCGCAAACAATATTAAAACGGCCAATACCGGACACTGAAAGAAATGCTATTACTCTGACCCGATTTTGATGACTAAAACGGGCAGGTACTCTCCCCTTCTATCCGCTCACCCGTGACAGGATGATCAAACGTTACACTCGTCGCGTGTAACATCAAACGACTGGCCATAGAAAACGCCTCATCTGTCCCATATAGATCGCAGCCCAAAATGGGATGCCCTAATTCTCGGCTGTGGATACGCAGTTGATGCGTACGACCCGAAACCGGTTTAAACAGCACTCTTGTTGCAAAAGGTTCCTCCATGCGTTCTATTACCTGATAATGTGTCAATGCCCATTTACCGGTTTCATAACATATCTTTTGTAGCGGAAAATTTGGCCTATCTTTTGCGACGGGCAGATTGATACAACCCTCATCCTCGATAAGATGTCCATGCAATAGAGCCGTGTAGGTCTTGGTCACAGTGCGACGCTTGAATTGTTCACAGAGGTGCGCATTTACTACTTTATTCAAAGCCACGACCAAAACACCCGAGGTACCGAAATCGAGACGATGAATCATCGTCGCGTCGGGGAATAGCTTGACCAAACGGAAATGAACCGAGTCTTTGTTTAATGGATGCTTTCCCGACAAGGTCAACAAGCCCGTTGGCTTGTTGATTAATAGGAGATGTTGATCTTTATAAAGAACCTCTAATTCTTCGTCGCAGAAGGGAACGATAAAGGGATCGGCTTGTGGCTGCATAGTGGTTTTTTGTTAAAAAGGTATAAAATCATCACACTGAGACGGCGTATATTAAAACAAGCCGAGCACCGTGCCCACTTATTTTGCCCGATAGTCTTTCATACGTAATCGGCCACACGCGGACACTCAAAGAACGATAACGGACATTAGTATTCTAGAAGAGTCTGTGCTCCACACCCAATTCTCACATAATTCTATAGCGGACTTAAATGGGCTATAATGCGTCTTTGAACACTTTCCACCTTATTTGATCCGTCATTCACCCCGGGAATCCAGTTAGAATGAGTAATGAGTCAAACTATCTAAACCATCCACTGCGCGGACTTGGCTTGAAAAGCTTATTGACAGAAATAATAGATCACTACGGTTTTGAAATCCTCGATGCTTATTTAAATCTCAACTGTTTTAAAACCAAACCGAGCCTCGATTCCAGTATAAATTTTTTAAAAAAGACTGACTGGGCTAGAGAAAAAGTTGAGAATTTCTATTTGTATGAGTTTAAAAACTTACCCAGACCATCATCCGAACAGCTATTGATACCTCCGAGAGAGCGAATTATCCCAGAAGGCCAGGAACCCAGCGAACCCAAAATACTGACACTCAAAGATGCTGAACTTTTATATGAAAAGCGCCCAAGAAAATCAACGGAGCGGAACACGAAAAAGCGCTCTCCTTCAGATAAAAAAGCCGACCCCTGGGCCAAAGCCCGACAGAAAAAGTAAAAGGGCTCCCACATATTTATCTAAAATCGTCGACGGTTTTTGTTTAATGAGACCGGCTTTCAAACAACTAGAGTTACGAACGGTATTGTCGGCCAATAGCGGACATACAGATTGAATTGTTGACCCTTTTACTTCGTGTAATTCCTCATAAACGCTTTCTATACTTTAAGACTCCTCCAGTTCTCAGAGGAGTACAGAAATGCCTAATACATCAGTAAATAACTCAGCTATAAAACAGCCTGAGCCATGGAATAAACACAAGCTCATTGGTCAGAAGCCACCGCTCAAACTCAAGGAAATCTGGGCAATCCGCATACGACTACAGCTTGCCAATGCCACCAAGGAACTCGCTTTATTTAACCTGGCAATAGACAGCAAACTCCGTGGTTGTGACCTTGTAAAACTCAAGGTTCGAGATGTCGCACACGGCACCAAGGTAATGTCTCGTACCATGATCTTGCAGCAAAAAACCAAACGTCCGGTTCAGTTTGAGATTACGCAACAAACGAGGGAGTCTTTGGGTGCATGGATCGCTGAAGCAAAATTCCGATCCGATGATTACCTCTTTCCAAGCCGCATACACGAAACTCCCCATCTCTCAACCCGCCACTATTCGAGGATTGTGAAATCATGGGTTTCTTTAATTGGTCTTGATCCTAGCGACTATGGAACGCATTCGCTCCGGAGAACCAAGGCTACATTGATCTATAGGCGTACGAAGAATATAAGGGCTGTTCAGTTGCTGCTTGGGCATACCAAGCTTGAAAGCACTATTCGATATCTTGGGATTGAGGTTGACGATGCGCTAGAAATAGCCGAACAGACGGAAATTTAAATACTTTTCTCACAAGTAAGCATTCGTTTAAGCAATCATTTAATCGTCCAAGCATTACCATGACCAGATTTGTATCCGTAATATTTTTGTTTGAATCCAGTCATCGCGGCCACATATTGAGAGAGTATTAGAGTTACGTCGCTAGCTTGTGGAACTTCATCTTCATCCAACATATCCAAGAACTCGATAGAATCTTCATTTTCAAGAATAATCCTGATTTTACCGAGAAGCCTATTAACGATTTTTATTTTACTTTTACTAACAGCAGAATCAGGTTTCTTTTTAGATAGCTCCTTAAATTCTTCATACATAGACTTTAACAATGGCATCGTCGTATCGTGTGCATTAGCTAGTTCTAACGTTGTTTCTGACTTTTCTTTCATTCCAGCTAGTCCTTCAATTTCTTAGGTTTTACTGTCCTTATTTCAATCATGCCGTCTTCATCTACGTCATCGTCCGATTCTCCTTTTACACGCCAGTACCAGGTGCCGTATGAGTTAACCACGTTATCTGACCGTAATTTTTCAAAACATTGAAGATACTGAGATAAGATAAAAACCACATCACTAGTTTGAGGTACATCATCTTCATCAAACAAATCAAAGTCATCAAATGGCCTATACTTATTTGTTAAAAAGTTGTTGCTATCCTGCACAAGCTTATTGATAAACTTAAGTTTGAATTTATTAACCGCGTCGTTCGGATTCTTCTTGGACAACAATGCTATCTCATCATACACGCTTATAAGTTGACCAGAGAGCTTTTCGAACTTATCTACATCTTTCTTATCCATTTTAATTCCCTTCATGATGGACAGCTTCTTCTGAACTCCACATACTTTTTCTTTAGTACTTCAATAGGAGCTCTTTGCTTACTCTCGTATACATCAACCATGAGCTTTAGATCCTCATCAGTAACTGCAATAATACACTTTCTCTGAGAAGACCAGAGGTCAATTGTATTCTGGAACATAGCTTTAGGTAAGTCATTTCGTGTAAGAAAAACCCCAAAATTACCTAAACCTGTCTGCAAATATCGATTTAGCTGATTTATATGATCACGCTCTATTTTTTTAACATTTTTCATTTCAAAAACAAGCTGCCTATTTCCGTAGTCGGCAAATATTTCGTCCAAAAAATCCACATCTCTATTGTTGTAAAATATTAGATCTCTAATGTGTCGGCCAGACTCTGTTCTACTTTGCGTTTGAGCAAAATCTAGATGAGGATAAAATAGTGAAGCGAGAAGGTCTGCAGACAAATCTTCATATTTAGTATCTGCTCCACCTTCTTTTCCAGAGTTTAGTTTTAATATTTCTTTTAGTTTTCTCTTTGCCGAAACCACTGGGATTTGGCTAAACAAGGGATCATTTTTACAGTCCGCAGACGTTTTATCTTTGTTCTTTATATATTCTTCAACGACCCCGTAATTTTCTCTATTAAAATTCAGAACTTTAACTCGTTCTTGTGGTTCATCAGGGTGAAAAATATCATCTCTAGGACAATAAGAACGAAAGTAGTCTTCGTAATTTATCCAAGGATTAAACCTCAACCATCTTTTAGGCGTGAAAATTAGCGGTTCTTTAGTTTGGGGATTTACAGGTAAATACGCCTTTTCGTTAGTGTCAAAGTCATGTTTCTTGTAATTATAAACTGAATCTAGAATAACCCCTTCTGTTGGTATTTCATGTAATTCGCATTGTTCGATGGTGTAGTCGATAAGAAATGACTTTATATAGTTACACGCGATATCACTCACACGGTCTTTTGAAACACCATTAACATATAACTGAATAGCTTCAAAGTGTGTAAACCCAAACTGGCTGTATTCAGGAATATCGCGAAAAAGTGACAGTATATCCACAGCCTGGTCTTTACTGATCTTGTGGCCTTTACGGGTCTTAGAAACACCGAGCCCTACTTCTCCGCACTCTGATAGAATTACAAGGACCGATACAGCTTCCTCTTCCCGCCCTTTCTTCAGAAGATAGTTAAGATGATTAAACGAGTTTGCAATCGCTGTATGGAGTGCCTGATCCTGTTGAGATGGAGATTTCCACAGGAGAAAGGGATCAACATATAGCGGAATATCCTCGTTAAAAAACTGAATGGCAAAATCAAGCTCTGCCTGGCTTTTATGTATTCCGTGATAGTCGGTAAGTCTTGGTCTTATCAGGTCCATACTATCTTCTTTTTATGTATTAACTTTCATAAATTCGTAGAAAACTGTCCCAATATATGAACCTATTGCTCCAAGAATAATAGCGGAAAGCGCTGAAATAATCAGAGACCAAATGGGGTGTTTTTTGATAAAGTCGATAAAACGATAGTACAGAGGTTTTCTTATCTTTTTTATTTCTTTTTGAATAATCTCAATGGCGTCATTTGATACTTTCTCTTTCCTCAATCTTTCAACACAGTCCGCACAGATGATAGGTTCGTGACAGGAATATACAACATCACTTTTTATGCCATTCATATCAAACAAACAGCCACGTGTTTCGTCATGGGTGAAATTTGTTTGTTCCTGATTAAGTGGAATTCGTGCCCCATTTCTTTTGAAGACGAGAGTATAGGCATAAAGTAGTCTATAAATAACGTTTTCTAGGGGGATATTTGACCAATTCAAAATTTCCTTGATCTCATGAAATGTAAAAACAACTCGATTATTAGTAAGCCTTCTTGAGTACCAATTTAGTTCGATGGGAACGTTTACTATTGCTATCAGAAAGTCACCAGCAAATTTTTCTGGCAAGACGTCTTCCAAGCCCTCATCTTTAAACTCCCAATCATACCCATCAGAATCTTTCGTCAATGAATAGCTTTCAATTTCACCAACAATTGAAAATACCTTCGATTTCCAATCCTTAAGCTTCTTCCTGTCAAACTCCGCTGGCATATAGCCAATCGTCGCCACGGTTATTTTTACTTTATCCATTAATCTACTTTATGAACCTGTTAAGAGTTCTGAGTGTCCGCTTCGGGTCGAAACCAGTCACTCAACCCTACTAATTCTCGATGTAAACACCGCCCTACGCATCTCAACCACAGCAGCCAGTTTCTCATTGATCGCTTGTACATCAATTGCGTCGCCCTCCACCACGATGTGTGTTTCCTGTGTTACGTTTTTCTTTAGATTCTCAACATTTTCTTGATTAGTCACATTTACGTACATATTGACGACAAAAAGTTGTTCTTCGGTGGCGTCGTTAAATTTTATCTTGTAGTCCTTGTCGTCGACGATGTTGATTGAGTCTTTGGGCTGTAGGAACCTCGCCGTCCATCTGACGTGTAGTTTACCGCCGTTTAGTGTGAATTTGGTATCTATGATTTCGCCTAGCCAGGAAACTGCCTGGCTGGCAGTAATGCCTTGCATATAGGCATTGGGTTGTATTCCTGTTGATTGGATTTCGATCTCAGTATTTTTCTTTTCTTCAAGCTGTCGTCCAGTATCGTCTTGTTTGGATGACATAGCCTTCGCCCTGGCAGTGACGTTGCCTAGCTGTGCCTTGCAGAATTCTTCCAGATTGTCGGCGAGCTTTTGTGTTGCGCATTTCTGAAAATACGGCATCGCCTTGTCAAATTGATTCGATTCTTTGTAGCTGACCGCATACATGTAATCAAGATTGGGATGGGTGTAGCCTTTATTGGCGTATTCATCTAATAGCGCGAGGCTCTCGTTATAGTGTTTGATCGCATAGGCCAAACGGCCCGATTCAAACAAGGCATGCTTGTAATATTTGTCTTTGAACTCGCTTGAACTTAGCGCTAATTCCTTGGCTTTCTTCACAGACTGATACGCCAGTTTGTAGTGTTTCTTGAATTCGTACGCCTTGGCTTTTATATAGTGTCCGAGCGGATTGGTAGTTTGCGAGATGACATAATCGAGCAGGATTAGCGCCTCATAGCTCATTCTGATATCCACCCACTGATTGGCGGCCTGCATCAAGTCCTCGTATTTCCTGTCTTCAAGCAGCTTGGTAAATTCAAGCCAATAGGCGCGATTGTTTTCGTTTGTTTGTGTACTGAGTAATAAGTCCCAGCTGTCGGCCGCTGGATTTTTATGATGGAGCCGATCAAGCAGGGCCGCACGAAGGATGTGCTCCTCTCGTGTGGGTTCCAGCTTTCTTAACGCAGTGTTGAATCGACTGGCATCCTCATAGTTACCGAACATCACCGCAACCAGAAACCGATTGTGGACGATCATGGGGTCATTCTTTTCGTATAACAGTGCCTGATCCAGTAACTCTAGCCCTTTTTCATAATTCTCCAGGTTGAGCATGAGGGCAGCATAGCTCGATAATACGCGTGGCTCTTTCGGTGAGTGATTAAGCGTGATTTGATAAATCTTTTCTGCGGTATCGGATTCTCTGGCGACGATGGACTGCTTCGCCCAGGTGAGGCTGTTGTCGACTAAATCAAGTTGAGTGGACGGCTGTTGATAAGCCTTGTTCAGTTTCCAATAAAAGGCCGGAAAATGCTTATCGGAATAGTCCTCTTGTAATTCACACAGGCTGACTTCGATAGTTACCGTAGATTGCGCCGTGTCGAGTTTTTTCGAGGCCCAATCTTCGGTTTCCTTGCAGACGGATGAATAGGCGACGTCAACACTGCCAAGGCTGAACATCAGCATCCATACAAGCCAATGGCGTGTCATATATTGTCTTATTCTCCTGGGGTACAAATATTCTGCTCTTTTCAATTACTTGCCCGAGCATACCCCTACCGTGTGGTCATGTAAAGCGCGCGTGAGGTTGGCAGTCGCTTACATGTAGCGTAAAATCCGGCGCACAAAGAACTCGAATAAAGGATTCCTCATGCGTCTATCACTGCTGATCGTGGCTGTGTTCTCGTTTACAGCGTGCACACAAGCACCATTGAAGTTGAGTAAGACGCCGACTCAGGCGGAGGACTTCAAACTGCCGCCTGCTGAATTACAAAGCAAATTTCCCGATGTGGATGGGCTGCATCCATACAAGATTCGAGACTATCTGATCTCTCGTAATGCCGATGTGGGCTTTAGTCGTGTTTATATCTCGCCTTTGCGCGAGGATGCCTATGCGATTCTCGGTGAACCTGAATCTACACATGCAGGTGGCTATGATTTGCACATGACCCACTCTCCCACTGTACTTTTGGGGGGCTATGCGATGATTAGTTGGGAATTGCCCTTAATGCGCTATATCGCGTTTGGCGTTATGGGGCTGCATGCACTCATGAGTAAACGGGATGAGCAACTGGAATGGCACAAGGGTGACTATCGCATTACAGCGCAATCGCAAGTCGGAAGTCCTTACCTCAACTACTGGGAGTGGCAGCATCTGCCACAAGGTAAGGATGGTCCGGCGGTAACGTTGTCGAGCAACGAGGCGTCACTGAACTATATGCTCATGAATACCAGTCGTCCATTATTCAATATGATGCGCTTCGAGCCGAATGAACATGGCTATATGTCTATTGGCCTGGGTAGGCGCTTAGGTGGGGATACGAATGGGCTGAGTTATTATCTTGAGGCCAGTTCCAGTTTTGTCGGCACATTGAATACGCCAATCGATTTCTCAAACCAAGGTATTGCGTTACTCTCACGTTGGAGTACCTCGACGAAATATGATGTTGGTATTGGTGCGTGGTATGACTTTTCTATCTTTAAACTCACCGATTACGGTATCCCAGGCAAGGCCGGTATCTTTGTCGAGAAGAGTTTTTTCAAAACCAAACAGGTCGAGCATTTCATCCGTGTTGGATATGCAATGCACCTGGATAGAAACTTAGACACTCGCTATCCGCAGTTTGCCCGTGTACAGGTGGTGTCGCGTTTATTGAAATAAGTGGTGCTGGAGCCGACGTAATTCGGCTCATCAATCACTTTTCGATGTCGTATCAAGAAAGTATATTTGTCCAAAATATATGCATATACGTTATCATTAATACATGCCTATCAATAGGACAAAAACTAGAACGTAAATACCTGGTAATCGTTAATTACCTAGCCAAATTATCGAGAATATTTTCTGCAAGGAAGCAGCGGCATTCTGACAAAGGTCAGCAATATTTTCGGAGGAAATCGTATGATCAAGATGGGAAATTATTTGTTCTGCCTGCTGCTTTTCATGACGGTGGCGGCTTGTTTCCACGATGAGAAAGTAACACCCATCGTAGGCTCCGATGCGAACAGCGGCGATACAACACAGACCGATGTTACGACGCAATCCGACGATATGACGCCGGATGAAGTAGAGGATGCTCTACTCAAAGATGCCACGATTGTATTGGTCGACGAGCAGAACAAGGATTTTTCACTTGATGAATCCTTCTGGTTTGGAACGACGGCGAGCATTGAGTATAGCATTCAACTCGATCCGGACTATGAGAGTGATCTGACTGGGCTTGGCGCAGTTTCCGGTGGTTCCGGAATGGCAAGTAATACACAGATGGTGTCTTCCAATGTTTCCAAAGATTCGGAAGAGACCATCGATTCATACGATTTCGAATTGAGTTACAACCTACCCACGTTTGTTCTTCCGGCCGAGGCAATCGCCCAATTAAAACCCGGTGTTCCCAGACTTAAGGCTTTCGCCCGTGCAGGCGAAGGTGGCGGTCAGAGTACGGTTAAGGTTGTGGTAAAGGGTACTGTTAAAAAGGCCGGCAAGGAAGCAGCGGGAGAGTATTTAAAGAAACGTTTTGGTGATAAGGGCAAGAATGTCGGCTCTGGTGCAAAAGCCGTTCTGGATGTGATTAGCGCATTAGAAGCGGCAAAAGAACACTCAGATTTAATGGATCGCTTAGATGAAATGGAAGACTGTGTAAAAAACCCACTACATCCGCTCGACCAGAAGACGTATCAAGACAATCCGTCAAAACAGCAGGACGATCTGGACAAGATAGAAGGTGTGCGCAACGAAGTGAAGCAGAACACCGGCGTGCGCTTCTTTAATAAGTGGGTTAACAAGGCGGCGGGTTATATTAAGGCCACTAAACCACTTTGGCCGATTATCTCCGGACCTTCATCATACACAGACAGTACGCTAAAAGACGTGAATAAGGACTTGGTCGACACTATCGAAAGAGAGATGCCATCGTGCAAGAACTATTACGAGGGCCGGATGAATTTGAGAAGTTCTATTGATAGCGAAGACAATGACGATGAAACAAAGAATATCGTGGACTTAAAAGATATGCGTTGGAAGCTGAGCCGATACGCGACAGGTGATGTTGCGGTGTACCAAATGAGTCGTGCAGGAGATTTGCAAATTGTGCGTCAGGGAGCTGCCTGGGAAGAAGAGTGCGATCGGTTTGATCAGGTGTTTCATGGTGTCGAGTATTCAGGCACATTGCTAGTGTATGTTGCAGACCGTAGTGACGCCTACGCCAGGAAGTATGCTTGGGGAATCCGTCCGAAGACCGTGATCAAGACGATATCCGCCATATGCGACGATGACGGAGTTCCGGACACCCCGCGTGTGCCAACGCCAAAAGTCGTGGCGCTGCATTCACACCTATCAAGCTGTGGATATGCAACTCCACCCTATGAGCCCTTTGGTATGCCGAGCGATATGCCATCCTATAGTACTTCAGCGATATTAGAGGGAAGTGGCAGCTGGACGTGCGAGTACCTGGATCATAATGCTGATTGGTTACTCACAGAAGTCATCTTGAGCAACTAACGCAAATACGTTGGTGGAAGTCAGGTGCAACTTTTCTTTAATTTCAAAGTAAAGTTGTATCTGACTATTGTTCAGTGTGCGTTTTGATACATCTTTCCCCCCCTGGCTATTCGATACTTGTCTTTGAAATAGAGACCTTCGAATTCGATAAGGCAAAAAACAACACTAGCCTAAGTGAATTCAGATTGGATAAATATCTAACAGCAGAGGAAACGGTATGGGCAGAGTCAAAGCGAAACCACACTTGACGTTTAATGCGGCTGGTCACGGCAACGCGCCGGTCAGACGATTGACCTCCTACTATGTGATCGGTGATACCTCTAACGCGACATCCTGTTATATCTTTTCACATGGCGGCTTGTATCAGAAAAACGTTCAGAATGTACTCGGCTTCAACGTTCCAGAATTTTGCAAGATAAAATTCTACGTACCGCACGGATATTCTATTTGGTCGCCCTCCACTTCCTACCGAAACGGTGAACCGGCGCAGGAAAACCAGACTGGCTTCAAGATGAATTATGTCAATGGTGACAGTTGCCCAAACTATTCCTTAACTAAGTTTGCGGGCCGTCACTCCGGCGCAGAAACTCGACAGGGCTGGGAAGACAATGAAGATGACTATAAAGGCTGGCAAAAAATTGCACATGATGCCGGCATTGTGATTGTTACGCCACGTAATCGTTGGTTCCACTCAGGTGTTTCTCTGGAGAATGCGATCAAAACTATTCAAAGGGAATATCCAAACATCAAAGAGTTTCGCTGTCCCCATTGTCGCGTCAGCAATGTCGATATCAACGGAGATCCACACATGGGTGATCGATATGCCTGGGACGCGGGCAGTGCTGCTTGGTTTGAAAACAAGGGAGACGATGAGAACCCTAACTGGCAACCATGGTAGTCAATTAAGAAGTGTCTAATCCTACTTAACTTTACCCAACACTAACGCACTAAATTGAATAGAAAAAGTATTGAAAAGAGACGACAGGAATCACAATCCTGTCGTCTCCATAACGATGTGACTACTAGCTGAACGTTAACGACGTAGCGTTCTTCTATCACCCCGCCTATCGCCCCGAGCTAGCAGCAACAGCAGTAGCAATCCGAGGATTTCGAATACGCCGATCGCACCACCACCGCGTATGCGCATGCTCACCTGGAACTCGCCAAGCACGTCGAGAACTAGCGATTCGTTGTATCGCGATGGGATATCGTCGGGTTTTAAATCGGGTGCGGTGTTAAACACCTGGCTGATTGCCTCACCGAGTGAAAAGAGTCTTACTTCTTTTTCAATAGTGACGGCCTTGGATTTAATGACTTTCTTACCAGCAACGACATTATTGGCATCGCCTTGTTCTGGTTTTTGTTCGGGTTGCACGCCAGGCATTTTCCGCGTCTGATCGATAATGCTGGCTTCTTCTTGCGCCAGCACGGGGAAACTCATAGCGAGTATACAAACAAAAGATAGGATAATGATTCTTCCAACCCAAACGAATCGACAGGTATCGCCATCGCTTGCTAGAGAATGATTAGTCATTTTTTCCAAGGGTATTTGCATGATTGTTCGTATTCACCGTTGAAACGACCTATTCGTTCATTCCATATTAACGGCGCATAGAAACAGAGGCTGGACGCACTAGGCGTAACAAATTGTTTCAAACGACATATACCCAGTTGTTACTGCTTATTTAATACCTCATTTTTTTGGTCTTGATACACATAGATTCACATGTTGTATTGATAATTCGTCATCTGAATGGGAAGTTAGCTATGCGCTTTATGTTGATCACTGCAGGACTTTTAGGAATCTCGAATATATCGCTGGCAGACGACAAATGGTCGTTCACCTTAGAAGGAGGAGTGATTTATCAAACCGTTAACGTAGTCGAGATTCCGCCCGGTACTGGTACTAGATTTTCGTTAGTCGATTCGCTGGGAAGTGGACCTATTCCCTATTTTAGAGCGGAAATGAATTACGCAATTAATGAACGTCACCGCATACGTCTACTTGCAGCACCGCTCTCGGTAGAAGCCACAGCACAAACCAATCAGTCGATAAACTACAATAATGTTACGTTTTCTTCCAATACGGACACCACTTTTCTGTATCAATTTAACTCATATCGTTTAACCTATGCTTGGCGATTTCTTTCAAATCCCCGTTGGAATGGGGATTTTGGAATCACATTTAAGATTCGTCAGGCAGACATTGCGCTAAAACAGGGAAGCTTAGAAAGCAATTTTCCTGATCTCGGCTTCGTCCCTCTACTTCATTTTGCCGCGCAGTGGAAATTTGATAACAAATGGAATATACAAAGTGACTTGGATGCTATCGCTTCACAATACGGAAGAGCATTTGATTTTGGTCTATTCGTACACTATCGAATCAATCCGAACTGGTCTGTCGGTGCCGGCTATCGCACAGTAGAGGGAGGTGCCGACGTAGACATTGTCTACAATTTTGCATGGTTACATTATGCTGGCCTGCGTGTAAAAGCATACTATTAGAATTTGAAATTGGAGGGTTCGAATACAGGATTTCGCCAGCTATGTCTATTACCTGTATTCGACCCACCGATTCTTTTTACGGCGTAACCGTAATTGTGATTTGATCGCTGTCCTGGCTGCCTTTGTCATCGGTGACTGTCAGTTCAAAGATCAAGGTCATGCTGCGCCCTTTGCGGGTTCTCGGTGCGGTAAAAGTCGCAACCGCGCTATTGGCGTTGTTTATCGATACACTCTTGCCATTCAGTTGCGTCCATTGATACTTGACGATGCTGCCGTCAGAGTCATGCGAAGCACTTCCATTCAGCGTCACGTTCGATTTTTGTGGCACTGTTTGATCGGCTCCCGCATCGGCAACTGGCGGGTTGTTATCACCGGGAGTGGTACCGCCACCGCTGCCCGTACTATCCGCCATTTGGTACAACAGAATATAACCGTCAGATGCGCCACCATTGTAAGTTGTATCAAAGGCGTCACTACTTACAGGCAATACGTCACCGCTCGATACCGAACCACCGAAGTAGATGTTGTTACCACCTGCAGAGGTCATATCGCCACTCACACTCGCTAGCGTCGAATATGCCAAGCTAGTGAGGTCGCTGGACATGCGCGCGAAAAAGTAACCACCTGTCTTTTGCTCTGCGTCAGAGCTAAGAGGAAATTTCGCATCTCCTGCAATACCATTCAGCACGATGTTACCTGCGTCATCTAGTAACAAATCTCTAACCGAGTCGTGGCCGCTACCACCGATGTAGGTCAAGGCCTGTATTGTTTGCAGATCGCGTGAATAGCGCACAAGAAAGCCGTCAGCTTTGGCGATGTAATACGTGGTGTCTGTATTGTCGCAGTCGCCATTGATTCCGCAACTGCTATCGTAAGCACCCGGTGTTGTTGGCAGATTGTTCTTTTTGGTACTACCGCCTACCAACACAAATCCGTCACCAAGCGCAAGCGTATTGAACGCTGTACTGTCATTGCCTAGATAACGGAAACTGTGGCTGGCAAGTAAGGTGGTAATATCTGCGTCAAACTGACGCACCGCGCCATCGGCGCCACCTAAAACTGTATTGGTGATATAGATACTGCTGTCTTCGGCAATTGCAAAACCTGACGGTGTTGATCCGCCTATCCAACTCAAGGCATGCAATGCCGAAAGGTCTGCGGCAACACGCCCCATATAACCGGTAAAGGTGTTGGCCCCAAAACTACCTTGCTTAATACAGTTACACGAGGTGCCATAGGCATTCGGCGTTAATGCAAGATTCTCTTGATTGTGTGTACCGGTAAAATACAGACCACCATTACCCATCGCGAGTTTCTGTATTGTAGCTGGCACAATCATTCCAGCGGCATTCAGCTGCGTTAAATCCGGACTAAAACGCGTAATGAAACCACCAATCTGTTGATAGTCGGACGGATAGCTGTATGCACCTGCTGTTTGCGGAATTCCGTTGTTCGCCTGTCCGGCAACAATCACTTCGCCGTTAGAATCAAGTAACACATCATACGCTGCGCTACCAATAAAAGTCGCATTGACTAGCGTAGTCAGATCCGCACTCATGCGAACTACAAAACCTTCACTAATATTGTCAAAGGTGGAATCGTAACCCAATGCTGTTGGAAAATCTGGTGCCTGGGTACTTCCCACCGCGTAAATATAGTCACCTGCCACGGCGAGCGCATGGACATTGTCGTAGGTGTAAGTTGGATAACCATCGCTACCACCGAGATAGGTTGCGGCTAATACTGGATCGATAACCAACTCACGTGACTTATCATACTCACCGACACGAAAACCGTATTGATTGTCTTTAAGTACATAAGCAACTTCGACAAATTGTGTTTCATTTCCACGTTTCTGAAATGCCACTGGTTGGGTAAATGCGACAGGACCTATGCCAGTATCCATCACCAGTTTGCCATCAACGCCGATATGCGACTTTTCTATCCCTTCTAACTTGACTTTGATCTGATCGGGATTCGCTCCAGGCGCAATATAGAAACGCTTTTCTACATTATTGGCCTTCGCATGTAACTCTAAACGTATGCCGTCGCTCATCTCGCCAAGACTCAAACGGTTCACCGTAGTGACACGCTGTAAACCGTTTTCGTGACGTATGTTGAGATTTACAAGGCCAGTTTCCAGTGACTGCGCCCGCAGTGTTTTGTCTGTTGAAAAACTCTCGCGAAACGCCCATCTGGCCTTTCCATTTTGCATGGAATACACCAAGCCACCCTTGCGATCGACAAAGAGATTTCCGCCAGGAACTGTCGTATAAAAAGCGACATCCGGGTGTTGCTGCCCCTGGTTTTTTACAAATGGAATACTGTTTAGTTGTAAAGACTGTTGAATAGCATTGTTGGATGGCGACTGTTGTATAGTTGCGTGTACATTAGAAACCGCACTAACACCGACGAATAATGCTCCGATAAACAAACGTGTGTGACGTGATAGAACCGACATGATATCCCTCCTGAGGTTTTCTTCCCAGGCTTTACCATGTCAAGCTTTGTTCACAGTATCATCCCGTAAAAATCACAAAACTATCACACGTGAAAAACACTTATTCGAGCAGGTATACTTCAGACTGTTTGGGTGTCGCACATTCGTGACACAAATCGGCGATATATTCGACCAGATCTTCTTCCTGGATAGTAGAAGGAATAATATCCAATGCCGCACGTTTTTTGCCTTCGTTTCCTACGTAACAGGCATTACAGCAATCCTTGCCTCTAACGACTTCCACGTTTCTATCAAAACCAATGCGCTTCACTAATGTCTGCCTTCCGCATAAGTGGGGCGAATAAGTTGTATCTAGTCCCACTTATTCTATAATACGGCCTCTGCGTAGCAAATCATGCTTATTATGTGAGTAAACTGCGTCCCATTTACTCAGGAGAACAGCATGTCCAACGTGCGTCACCGCTATCAAACCATCGAGTTTGGCGATTCCGATATTCACTTGCGCACATTGCGAGACCGCCAGCAGTATGACGATCCGGAAGGCATTGCCGATAAACTTGGAATTTCATCCGCAACATGGCCGCTATTTGGCATAGTCTGGGATTCCAGCAAGGTGCTCGCACACCTGATGTACGAATTCGAGATTCAGGGAAAACGTATTCTTGAGGTTGGCTGCGGCATGGCCTTATCCAGTCATGTGTTGAATAGCCGCCTGGCCGACATCACTGCCACCGATTATCACCCGGAAGTCGAAAACTATCTCGAGATCAATGTGGTATTAAACAAAGGCAAGCCTATTTCATTCCTGCGCTGTGACTGGGCGGACGAAAATGACGAACTTGGGGTGTTTGATCTGATAATCGGCAGCGATCTGCTCTATGAGCTAGACCACCCGGCATTATTGTCTACTTTCATTGATGAGCATGCGAAACGTCAGTGTGAGGTCATCATCGTCGATCCAGATCGCGCGCAACAAAATGCGTTTTGTAAAAAAATGGCGGCGATGGACTTTTCATTTACGAAGAGCAAACCTGTTAACACAGACTATCTCGCAAACCCATACAAGGGGAAGATACTTCGTTTCAATCGGGGACAAAACTAAGGTGTAGAGCCTGCCAATTATCAAATCAGGTGCAGGCTATCGACGCCCGCCCCAACCTCTTTTTTGCTTTTCTTCGAACTTGACCTTGATCTGGTTGCCGCCTACGCTTTTTAGATTAAGCCCGGCAATTGCTGCACGCGCTTCATGACCTTCCATTTCTACAAATGCGAATCCTTTGCATTTGCCTGTAAATATGTCGCGTACGAGCTCAACTGAACGAACAGTGCCAAACTCCGAAAACATATCTTTAACACTATCCTGAGTAGATTCGGGTGGTAAACTGCCGACGAATATTTTTTTCATATCACTCTCTTGTTGATCAAAATAGTAAACATTGAAAAGTGAAAAAAAACAAACCCCGCGTAAGCGGGGTTTGTCATATAGCGTTATTCAAACACTACATTTATGCCGGTACAACATTCTTAGCAGAAGGGCCTTTTGGGCCTTGCTCAACGTCATAACTAACGCGTTGGCCTTCTTCTAAAGAGGCATAACCACCGCCGCTATTGATTCCGGAGTGATGTACGAATACATCTTTACTACCGTTTTCCGGGGAGATAAAACCAAAACCTTTTGTGGCGTCAAACCACTTAACAGTACCAATATTCACTAAAAATTTACCTTAAATATTTAAAAAAAAAAATATACGATCAAGGTCAGTCAGAAAGGTTGAATCGGAGGATTCCAAACTACGGGTCCAGGCATTCCGCCTATTGATAACGATAATTGTATGTGTGTGTTCAAATCCTGCCGCTTATGAGCTAGAAAGCATCTAAACGTAGGATAAGACGTTGGATTATACACAAAGTTCCCTTGACTCACAATTTAGCTTGAAAATCTATTTCAAAATGCATTTCGGTTGATTTACACCAACGCCAGTCGACTACAGAAAATAGAAGGGGTAATCGGGGGTAGAATCAGGTATACTCGCCCCCGCTACAATAATTTGTAAGACGCACATCAGTCTGCGTCACTTTTCTCGGTATCTTCCTTAATCACAGTAAGCCGCCCCGAAAACAATTGAACCGTTCCCTCCTGGACTGTCTCAGGCAAAACGCCTGGGAAGGCGGCAACCAAAACCTCATAAGGCCATACTTTATATGTCATTTCTCTCACTCGGACTAATGCCCGAACTGTTACGTGCTATTCAAGAACAAGGCTATGACCAGCCTACTCCCATACAATCCCAGGCAATTCCAGCCATATTAAAAGGCAACGATATACTCGCTGGCGCTCAGACCGGCACAGGCAAAACCGCAGGTTTTACCCTACCCTTGCTGCATCGTTTGAGTGCTGGCAAGGAAAATACTCAGCATCGCCGCATCCGCGCACTGGTGCTAACACCTACGCGTGAACTGGCTGCACAAGTCGGCGAAAGCGTAAAAACCTACGCGAAATACCTGCCGATTAAATCTCAGGTCATCTTCGGTGGAGTCGGTATACGCCCCCAGATCAACGCATTACGTCGCGGTGTTGACGTACTTGTAGCGACGCCCGGACGTTTATTGGATCATGTTCAGCAACAAACCATCGATCTGTCTGGCGTTGAAATACTCGTTTTAGACGAAGCCGATCGCATGCTGGATATGGGTTTTATTCATGCCATCCAGAAAGTCATGCAACTACTTCCAGCCAAGCGACAAACATTGCTATTTTCAGCAACTTTCTCCGATGGCATCAAAAAACTCGCCACATCGCTGTTGACTGCACCCGTGTTGATAGAAGTGGCCAGTCAAAATACAGCAAATGAGTCTGTTAGCCAGGTGGCTCACCCGGTTGATCGCCAACGTAAACGTGAATTGCTCTCCTATATGATAGGTTCACGCAATCTGCGTCAGGTACTCGTTTTTGCCCGCACCAAGCGTGGCGCTGATCGACTATCAAAACAATTGATACAGGACGGCATCAAAACTGCCGCTATACACGGTGACAAAAGCCAAAATGCTCGCAGTAAGGCGCTAGCCGACTTCAAAGGCGGCACGATACGCGTGTTAGTTGCGACCGATATTGCAGCGCGTGGCATTGATATCGATCAACTGCCTCATGTCATCAATTACGACCTACCTGAAGTGGCAGAAGACTATGTTCATCGTATTGGGCGAACAGGTCGCGCCGGAAACAATGGCGCCGCCCATTCTCTGGTAAGCATTGATGAACACAAACAATTACGAGATATTGAACGTCTGATTAAGCGCAATATCCCGCAACAGTTAATTCCTGGCTTTGAGCCTGACAAAAGCATAAAAGCAGAGCCTTCATCTACTCGGCCACGCAGACCGGCTGCCGCTTCAAAACGAAACACCAGTAGCGCGCCTGCGGCTCATCGCGGCAAGCGACCTCCATTACATGCCGGCAAAGGACAAAGCGGCCGCGGACGTCGTGTAAACAAACAATCCAGTTTAGGGAGCTAAATTACCGTGAACGAAACTGAAAATCCGCCACGTAAGGCAAATGAGTATTACGTCGCGACTGTGGAAAAAGTGGCGGCGCCTGAAGGCATGCCAGGCAGTCTTTGGCATCGTTATGTGATACAGCGCGGTAAACAAATTATCGAGGGCATGCAGCCTGGAGACATGAATGACGTTACCAGCCATGCACAAGCCTTTGCCGAGAGCCTGAACGAACGATTTTCCAGAACAGGTTATGCCTACGGCAAAGCCAAGAAGTAGTCATATAAAAGGGGAAAACGTCCCCGATCGCAGTTGACGTGAACGTTGCGTCGCCTGGTTGTACACCGTTTACGACATAGGAGCATAAATGTCTAAAGAAGATATATTAGAACTCAAAGGTACCGTAATAGAAACCCTGCGCAACGAGCAATACCATATAAAACTCGAAAACGGCCACAAAGTTTTGGCCTATGTTGCCGGTAAAATGCGTCGTTTTCGCATAAGAATTGTCGCCGGTGACACCGTTACCCTGGAAATGTCTCCTTACGATCTCACCAAGGGTCGCATCATTTTCCGCGATAAAACCTGAGCATCGTCTGAATAATTTAGCTGGCAAGCGATAGCACGCTTACTAGCTAACTTACTCAGAAGATATTCAAAGTACCATTCAGCTATTCTCAGCCACTCAAACTATGTACACATTTTCATTCCCACAATGTGTATTTTTACTATCATGTTGTCACATTACGTGTTACTGTGGCTTCACACAGAGATTGGAATTATACGCAAAGCGTCATGTCCAGTTCTGCACTTACATCGCTATCAGTCCGACATTATCGGCCAGATGTAATAAAACCGAGTATTTTTATTGTTATCGACTGGCGCCATGCCTGGACAAACCCTTCTTTTAGGTCACCTCCAATACATAGTTCCCGCCTAACTCTGAATATATTTCGTCTATTTAAATTGTAAAAAGGTAAATTATTAGTGATTAACGGTACTGTAAAGTGGTTCGACGCCGCAAAAGGTTTTGGGTTTATTTCTCCTGAAGATGGTAGCAAAGATGTATTTGTACATCATTCTGCAATCAACAGCGGCGGCGGTTATGCCAGTCTGACCGAGGGACAACGCGTTAGCTTTCGCGTAGAGCAAGGCCCGAAAGGTCCATCCGCAACGAATGTGGAATCTGAGTAAGTAAAACATTCTTATTATCAAGTTACGAACCCCACTGATGTGGGGTTTTAACTTTTAGTGCTATTACAAGCATGCGCACCTTACTCTATTGCTGTGAAGATATAGAGACGGAATTGAGCAATTCTGATTGAGTTTTCCGGTTTTCTTTTAGAATACGTATTCAGTATCAGGCGATCAGGCCGATATCCTCAGCGTACAACGGCGTTAATCTCTTAGTAGACTGCGTCTTCTCAAATGCCACATCCATTACTCAGTAGAGACATCTTGTTGACATGCGGCTAAAAAAGGCTGGCACGATCTCGCTGCCTACTCAAAGCCCTAACCCAGGAGTCAACATGTCCAGAATACCACCCCCTCTACCACCATCTGGCCCATATTCCCAACAAGCGCCTCCAGTCGTTATTTCAAGTTTACTCTCTCCACCCTACAACTCCGAAGCCACACGTCCAACACCAAAAAACATCGATATCTCTTTAAGTAAAACAACATTTGCAGCATATAGTCGCACCGCCATATACGAAATTCAGGAAAACCCGATCGCGACGGCTATCGTCTATTGCGAAGGAAATTTTGGCGATCTCGACGGAAAAACAGCAAATGGACTTGTTCGTCACTCCGAAAAATATAAGATTTTGTCCGTCATCGATAGTGACAAGGCAGGGTTAGATACCGGCATGGTTCTCGATGGAAAACCAAATGCTATTCCAATTTTTGGTAACCTTAAAGACTCTTTGGCACATACCGAGCAAACGCCAGACTATTTTATTTTCGGCATGGCACCCTCAAGCGGCATGTTGTCTCCTAGCGAACGCACACTCGTACTTGAAGCGATGGCACTCGGTATGAACATCGTCAATGGCCTGCACGAGTTCTTGAACGACGATGCCGAATTCGCTGCGGCATGCGCCTCTGGCAATGTACATATACTCGATATTCGAAGACCAAGAGCAAAGAAAGATCTGCGTATGTTTAGCGGACGCATTGCCGAAGTGACCTGTCCTCGTATTGCCGTACTTGGAACCGATGGCGCTATTGGCAAGCGCACTACTGCCACCATTCTTACGCGTGCTCTGAATGACATTGGAATTAAAGCCGTAATGGTGGGGACTGGACAAACAGGATTAATACAGGGATCACGCTACGGTATCGCATTGGACGCTATTCCTTCCCAGTTCTGCTCCGGTGAAATAGAGGCCACTGTGGTTGAGGCTTTCCACGGTGAAAATCCCGATGTCATTATTATAGAGGGACAAGGCGCACTGAGCCATCCTGCCTATCTGAGCTCAAGCTTCATCTTACGAGGCAGCCAGGCAAATGGTGTTGTACTGCAACACGCCCCCGGTAGAACACATCGTTGTGACTTTGAGAACGAGGCCATGCCGACGCCGGCGTCAGAGATTCATCTCATTCAAACTTTCGTCAATACAAAAGTCATAGGGCTCACGATTAATCACGAGTTTATGAGCGAATCAGCGGTCAGTGAAGCCATCACGCGCTTTGAAGATGAGCTCGATATTCCAGCCACTGATGCACTAACACGCTCACCGGATCGCCTGGTCGAGATGGTATGTTCTGCTTTTCCTGAGCTTGAGAAAATACGGGTCGCAAACGCACAGTGAGCGCGCCGAGGCTAGAAATCGATCTCACAAAACTCCAACACAATACCGGTTACCTCGTTGAAAAACTTTCAACCAGTGGAATCTCTGTCACCGGTGTCACCAAAGCCTTTCTTGCTTCGCCTGAAATTGCCAAAACTCTCATTGAGTCTGGCGTTAGCGCCCTGGGAGACTCACGCATCGAGAACATCGAAAAGATGCGACACGCGGGTATTGTCGCTAGCATGACATTGATACGCTCACCCATGATGAGCCAGGTGGCCAGAGTGGTGCGATACGCCGACATTAGCTTTAACACTGAGATCGACATCATCAGAAATCTCTCTAACTGTGCCAGCAAAGCGGGAGTAACACACGGAATCGTACTCATGGTAGAGATGGGAGATTTGCGCGAAGGCATAATGCTGGGCGATATAATTGAAACTGTTTACGATGTCCTCAGTCTACCTAATATCAAACTCTGTGGAATTGGAACGAACCTCGCGTGTCGCAGTGGCGTGTCTCCCGATGAGCGCAATATGGCAGAACTATCAGATTTGGCTGACGCTATAGATGCCAGGTTTGGCATAACACTGGATACCGTGTCGGGTGGCAACTCGGGAAACATCGAATGGGCATTAAGTGGCGTGAATACTGGCAGAATCAATGAACTACGCTTGGGCGAGGCATTGCTACTTGGGCGTGAACCGCTACAACGCCAGGCTATCGATGACTTGCACACCGATGCCTTTACACTGGTAGCAGAAGTGATTGAGTCTAAAATAAAACCGTCACGACCTTGGGGAAAACTGGAGCAAAATGCTTTTGGTGAGCAATCATCTCTCAGTGAAGACGACTTTGATATCGCGCAAACCATCCTCGCCATTGGACTTCAGGATACGGATTTGACTGGACTGCGGGCACCGACAGGAATCGAGATTATCGGTGGCAGCAGCGACCACCTTATTGTTAACTCAGGTAGTCGTTTACCTATTGGTTGTGAAATTCGATTTCAACCCAACTACAGCGCATTGGTACGTGCGATGACCTCTCCATTTGTAGAAAAAGTGGTATACAGTCACGACCTCAATGTCGAACACGGGAAACCGTCGGATTCATGAAAATCACAATTTTAAAACATCAATGAAACTAAAAATGGGGACTCAAAAATTGATTTGTAGGCAATGCGGATTCGAATCCTTTAGCCGGATTGAGCGTCGTTGGTGGATGCGAGTATCACCCTATAGCCGCTTGTATTCTTGCGATACATGTTCAAAACAAGTATTCATAGTATTCACGCCTATAAAGGACGATAGCGTAAAAACTCTCGTCTAGTGACAATAGACTTTTCGCTCATCTGTATAGATAGTTAACGTTCTGTTTAGAGTAAAAATAGCTAAACCGGTTCTCTATTTCTTCTTTCTTCTTGAAACATATGAAACACTGTGTCTACTCATACGTTCGTTGAACGCTTCCGTCATAGACTCAGCATGTTGCATAACATCAAAGCGTGAGCCCTTCTTCAAACCTGTTATTTTCGACTTACCGCGCCTGATAACATAGCTATGCCACACACCACCAGGCATTCCTTCCGGCGCTTCTGCATGCTCTACCGCATCAACGCGATACAATAAGTCATCTGAATAGTCATCTACTTCCGGTATCATAATTAAGTATTTCCTTTATCGTAAATGCCCGCTCTTAAGCGGGACCAACTGCTACTATTGACAGTGTAAACTACAAGCCGCGCGAACCTCGGTTTATGACAGTTCTGGAAAAGTTGATTTCTATTGGTCCGAGATAGGTGCTTCATGGAGAGTCCGTGAAAGGCGACACACGAAAGAAGGGTGTCTAATAGTTGATGAGTGTCCATAATAGTAACAGAATTTATCTCCAGTGAGTGATTTATTTCACCACGCAGTCGCATTCCCGATCTTATGCCATTTTCGGTACAAAATAGATCCTTTCTCTACTGCATAAACAAGCCGTATTAGTATATCGGCAAAACCGTATATTTTCTTTGACAAAAAAAAACCGGCATTGCTGCCGGTCCTGAGAAGTACCTAGTTTACTGTTTATAAAACCTGACGTCCTTTCTATGCTGCCGTTCTTAAAGGCGGAATAAACATGGTGTTGCCCTTCGTCGTAGGTTCCAGCGTGTACACTTGATTTCCTATAATAGTCCGTGTTCTCAAAAACGAACCTGCATCAAGAATGGAATGGATCACGAGAAAAATACCGAGAATGTGAACGAAAGCGGCAATTGAGGTTGACACTGGTGGACTTGCAATTGCCAGGACTGAAAGAGCAATACCGATGCTTGCGGTAGCTATGCTGGTAAACTGTTTTGGCTCCAACCAGGTACCGTTTTCCTTGCGCGTTGCAAGCATACGTTTTCCGACTATGGATAGCATGACAAGAACTATTCCTGTGATATTAATCGTTGCCATCCACAATTTGGATACTGGAGGGAATGCCATCGCCATAACTACAATGCCGAGCCCAAGGACAAGATAAAACCCTCTTTGTTCCATATTCATCATCGAGTTTTTTGGTGACATGAATTTTGAGGCGTTTTGAGTGAGAGTGTTCATATTTTGAATCCTTTGATAAATGAGTGGTAAACGCTACGAGCAACAATCCTTTTGTCTTCGTAATGTTGATCATTATCCGGGAGTATACGGCATGTGTGAAATTGGAAGTTTTGTTACCTACTATTGATAAAAGTAAATGCGTTGAAAAACGACACCTTGCAGCCAGGTTTTCAATGTTAGATGCATCATAACTCCAGGCACTTATTCGCTATTTCCCGCCCTTCTGTTTGAACATAGTCGGTAAACAAATTGACGACACCGGGTAATTTTTTTTCCGCCGGATACGCAAAATACCATTGCCCCTGGATCGGGAATCCGGTGACGTTCAGGTTTTTCAATATATTCAGTTTTATTTCCAAAACTGAGGTAAATAGCGAAAGAATTGAGATACCAAGACCACCAATTACACCTTGTTTTATCGCCTCATTCCCGCCCAGAATCATATGAGGCCTAAGCTTTATATTATGCGTCTTGTAAAACTTCTCTATCTCTTTTAGAGTTGACGACCCAGGTTCCCGAATTAGGAACTTTTCCTCCATCAATCGCTCTAGAGAAATGTTTTTTTCGTTTGCCAGTGGATGATCCATGGACGCAATAACTATCATGGGATTTTCAACAAAAGGTATTATTTCCACATCCATATGTGTTGGCTTTCGTGAAACAATATAAAGGTCGTCTTTATTATGCGACATACGTTCGTCTATTTCCGGACGAGTGACAACCTTCATTTCAAGCTCGATTTCCGGATACTTTTTATTAAACCCACCAAACACCCTAGGCAAGAAAAATTGACTGGTAATAGTCCCGGAAATACTGATTTTTCCCTGTGGCTTATCTACAAACGACGCCATATCATTTTCGACATCTTTCAATTCTCTCAGAATATGTTGACAATGTTGCAGCATCTTCTTTCCAGACTGCGTTAGGTACAGCTTATTACTGACCGACTCGATCAGTACGGTATCAAGAGACGTAGACAGTTGTTTCACCTGAAGTGAGACAGAAGACTGCGTGATAAACAGCTCCTCAGCTGCGCGAGTAAAGCTCAGATGCCTGGCAACAGATTCGAAAATCTGCATTTGCCTTATGGTGGCGCGTAACACAATATTTTCCTTTATATTGAAACTAATGAGCCTATTGTCTTTCAACAGAAATGCTCATAGCTGGTTGATAGAGAGATTATTCCTGGTAGCGTCGTGTGACATATTGATCAAGTATTGAGAAAGCCCTGCTGCACACAGGAAACATAGAAATGAAAGCTATGGAATATAAGGTGATAGACCCTAAAAAGACCTATAAAAACGCGACTCAGTACCGATGGAGTATATACCTGAAACGCCGAAATAGCCATCACTAACAGGCAATCCCCTATATAGTCACGCAACTCAAGTGTTGTACATCTTAAAGTAGTGACACTCCAGGTTTCATGTTCGGAATTGTATAACTAACAAAATTCAATGTTACAATTTCAGTCGATGCCATTTAACCGGACATATCCGTTTTTGCGACTATGTTGAGCAAACAGAAAATCACCGGGCTGATCTCCGGACCTGGACTGTTTTTTCTATTTTTGTTACTCCCTGTACCCGACGGTTTGTCCCAGCAGGGAATGTTGGTCGCGGCCACTGCTATGCTAATGGCAGCATTGTGGATTACCGAGGCTATACCTATTCCCCTCACCGCGCTCATCCCCGTAGCGCTATTTCCTATGAAAGGCGTACTTGATGTACACCAGATTGTCGGCGCCTATACACATCACCTGATATTTCTCTTTCTCGGCGGATTTTTGATCGCTGCTACACTGGAGAAGTGGAATTTACACCTGCGTATTGCGCTGCATACTCTACGCTTTACGGGAACAACACCCGCAAAACTGTTATTTGGCTTTATGCTGGCGACTGCTTTTCTCTCCATGTGGATCAGCAACACGGCAGCGGCTTTGCTCATGGTTACAATTGCAGCCGCTGTTATTCGACAGCTTGAACCGGGAGAAAAAACTCAGTGCGGTTCAAGAAGCCTGGCTACTGTACTTATGCTAGGCATTGCTTATTCGGCGTCTATTGGTGGCATAGCTACGTTGATAGGCACGCCCCCTAATGCCATACTGGCAGCTATCGTCGAACAGCAATATGGTATAAGTATTCACTTTATCGACTGGATGAAGATCGCTCTGCCCCTGTCTCTGTCAATGCTACTCATTACCTGGGCATATCTGCGCATGTCTATCCCATCTTCCAACACGCCAACATATGATTTCGATGTTAGCAAACAAATTGGGCAACTTGGCAGAACAAGCTCAACGGAAAAACGCGTATTGGTCATTTTTCTACTGGTTGTCTGCGGCTGGCTTTTTCAGGGTTTAATCCCGACAAACACCTTACTACGGGTTTCCGATGCGGGTATTGCGATGGTAGGTGCATTACTGCTATTCCTCACCCCGGCAAAAAAAATGTTTGGGCCGCGACTCCTCGATTTGAAAACCGCAAAAAGTATTCCCTGGGACATACTAATTCTTTTTGGGGGCGGCCTCGCACTGGCCGAGGGATTTAGCGAGAGCGGTCTTACGCTATGGGTTGCCGCGCAATTCTCTGTTCTTCGGGGTATCGACATCATTATGCTAATCGGCATGATAGTACTCGTCGTCGTATTTCTCACCGAAGTCACTTCGAACACGGCAACTGCATCTATCTTACTACCCATTATGGGTTCGCTTGCCATTGCGTTACATTTACATCCGTTTATGACGATGGTCGCCGTCGCCCTGTCTGCGTCGTTTGCGTTTATGCTGCCGGTGGCAACTCCACCGAATGCCATTGTCTTTGCCAGCCGCAAAGTGACCATCGCACAGATGGCGCAGGCAGGTTTTGCACTGAATATCATCGGAGCAATATTGATAACACTATATATCGTTTATCTAGTGCCACTGATTACGGACTTGTCATTGCCTGCCGCCTCAGGTGGTTAAGAAGTTTAATGAGGCCTGACCTACTTCGCACTCCAGATTAACGTTTAGTATTTGTGTGCTTTTCAGGCAGAGTATTTTGAATTGAAAATTTAATTTGTCCGCGCAGTCCGCTAAACTCGGCCAGTGCAGAAATATTGGCACTCTTTCTTGTCCCCTCTCCTCTCGCCAGACAAAAAAATAAAAGTTGTAATATTCTTTTTCCTGCTTTATCTTGTGCCTCGTCTTCGGTTCGACCACTACATATAGTGCTCGTGGAAACAGGGAACCCGGTGAGAATCCGGGACTGTCGCGCAGCGGTATTGGGGAACGAACGCTACCAGCAGCAATGCAGGCACTGTGTTTACGCACGGGAAGCCGTAGCCTAGGTGACCATCTGGTCTCGCCCCTAAGTCCGAATACCTGCCGAAACATTGATCTTCAGCGTACATCGTCTGAAGTGTTTCAACAGGCCTCGCGATAGGGTCGGAAGTTGAGGTATTCCTCTTCTGTTTCTAGCGTTGTGGCCATAATCTTTAAAGGCCAGTCAATGAGCACTAACGCGTCATTAGTCGTCGACACTACATCCACACAACTCACTCAATATCAGGTAATACGCCGCAACGGAAAGCTTACTGCTTTCGATGCCAGCAAGATTCAAAATGCGATTACCAAGGCGTTGCTTGCAGTCGAGGGAAACGCCGCGGATGCACACAAAACCCGTGATACCGCAGTAACACTCTGCCAACTCGTGGTTGAAAGTTTGTTTCGACGTCCGCCTATTGGAGACACACTACACATCGAAGATATCCAGGACCAGGTAGAGTTGGCTCTGATGCGTAGCGGACATCACAAAGTGGCCCGCGCCTATGTGCTGTACCGCGAAGAACACGCCCGACAACGTCATGCAGAAGAGCAAACGCCTTCTGATGACAACGATACCCCCAACTACACCGCTTTTGACGGTCAGCGCCTTGCCATTGCAACACTACAGTTAGATCAAATTTTAAACGCGTGTTGCAAAGATCTCGATGGCGTCGATCCCAAACGCATTCTTGATGAAACACGCAAGAACCTGTTCGACGGCATCAAGGAAAAAGATCTTTTTACCCTGTTGATAATGAACGCCCGCTCACACATTGAACAGGAACCCAATTATTCCTATGTGGCAGCGAGATTGCTTTTAGATGATCTCTACCATGAGGTTTTGCGTTCATTCGATAAAGGATTAGTCGCTCGCCTGTCAATTCAATCCGTACACCAACGTTATGCGGAGAATTTTGTTGATTACATACACCACGCCATCAATGAGCAACTACTCGACCCCGAACTGGCGCAGTACGACCTGGAAAAACTCGGTAGCGCATTGCTACCTGAGCGTGATCTTGATTTCAACTATCTCGGCCTGCAAACCCTTTACGATCGCTATTTCATACACAAACAAAACCGCCGCCTGGAATTGCCGCAGGCGTTTTTTATGCGTGTGGCTATGGGGCTGGCGATTAATGAAATCGACCGTGAAACTCGCGCAATCGAATTTTACGAACTGTTGTCGTCGTTTCAGTTCATGTGTTCAACCCCGACACTGTTTAACTCTGGGACGCTCAGACCACAACTGTCCTCCTGTTACCTAACGACGGTGCCGGATGATTTGAGCGGTATATACGATGCACTCAAGAATAACGCCTTATTGTCGAAATTTGCCGGAGGCCTTGGGAATGACTGGACACCGGTGCGTGGTCTAGGCGCACATATCAAGGGCACAAACGGCGAATCACAAGGTGTGGTGCCATTTTTAAAAGTCGCCAACGATACCGCTGTCGCCGTGAATCAGGGTGGCAAACGCAAGGGTGCCGTCTGCGCTTATCTGGAGACCTGGCATATCGATATCGAAGAGTTTCTCGAACTACGCAAGAACACCGGCGACGAACGACGCCGCACTCACGATATGAATAGCGCCAACTGGATACCGGATTTGTTCATGGAACGCGTCGCCGATGATAGTCACTGGACCTTGTTCTCGCCTGACGAAACGCCGGAACTTCATGAGCTAAGTGGCCAGGCATTTAAAGCCTGCTACGAAAACTATGAGGCAAAAGCAGAGAACAATGAGCTGCGCATATACAAACGCGTGTCGGCACTAGGCCTGTGGCGCAAGATGCTGGCGCAGTTGTTTGAAACCGGACATCCGTGGATTACGTTTAAAGACCCGTGCAATATCCGCTATACCAACCAGCATCAGGGCGTGGTGCATAGTTCCAATCTATGTACTGAAATCACGTTGCATACCTCTGAGAAGGAAATTGCGGTGTGTAATCTCGGCTCGATTAATCTCGCCAAACATATCGACAACGGTCGACTCGATGTGGACAGACTGGGCAAAACGGTACGCACGGCGATGCGTATGCTCGATAATGTCATCGAATATAATTATTACGCGGTTAAACTGGCACGCAGCTCCAATCTCCAGCACCGTCCGGTTGGCTTGGGCCTGATGGGTTTTCAGGACGCCTTATATCAACTGGATATCCCGTATGCCTCTGCGGAGGCGATTAAGTTCGCCGATGAGTCGATGGAAACGATTTCATATCTGGCCATTGATGCCTCTTCGGATTTGGCCAGCGAACGCGGTGTTTACGCCAGTTACCAGGGCTCGTTGTGGAGCCAGGGAAAACTCCCGATTGATACACTCGATGACCTACGTCAGCAACGGGGTCGTTTCGTCGAAGTAGATAATACCTCGACCCTGAGCTGGGATGAGTTAAGGGAAAAAATCAAACGCCAGGGAATGCGCAATTCCAATTGCATGGCCATCGCACCGACGGCGACGATATCGAATATCTGCGGCGTATCACAATCTATTGAACCGACTTATCAGAATCTTTTCGTCAAGTCGAATCTTTCCGGTGAGTTTACAGTGATCAATCAACATCTGGTCAGGGATCTCAAGGCCAGAGATCTGTGGGACGATGTGATGGTCAACGATTTGAAATACTTTGACGGATCGGTTAAGAAAATCGAACGTATACCCGAGGCCTTGAAACAAAAATACGCCACAGCATTTGAGATAGATTCGCGTTGGTTAATCGAAGCCGCCAGCCGACGCCAGAAATGGCTCGATCAGGCACAGTCACTCAATCTGTATCTGGCACAACCCGACGGCAAGGCCCTGGACAGTCTTTACAAACTGGCCTGGGTGCGCGGCCTGAAAACGACTTACTATCTCCGCACACTGGGTGCGACACATGTAGAGAAAGTCAGAACACGTGCGCTTAGTGAAACAAGCGCTGCTGTGTGTTCGATAGACAATCCTGATTGCGAAGCCTGCCAGTAAAGGAGAACACGATGTATAACTGGGATGATCCACTTAATCTTGAAACAGAACCGACTTCCGACAAACTGCGCGAAACAAGCAAAGAACCGGCGTTGGAGCGACTAATCGACAGAATCACTCCACCAAAAGCTGCACAGCAAGCGGTCTCGGTGGAAGACAAGCGCGTCGTCAACGGCGATGTGGATATCAACCAACTCGCGCCTTTTAAATACCCCTGGGCGTGGAAATATTTTCTCAACGCCAATAAGAATCACTGGACGCCTCTGGACATCAATATGTCCCAAGACGTGCAGGACTATCACCACAAGCTGAGCGATGCGGAAAAACATTTGTATGAAAATGTCCTCGCCTATCTGACTACCTCGGATATTCTCGCCATGCGCAATGTCGGTCTGGCGGTGATGGAAAAGATGAGCGCGCCGGAATTGCAAATCTATCAGGCGCGACAGGTCTACGAAGAGGCACTACATACGTGGACGTATCAACACTGCATCGAAACCATCGGTCTGGATCAAAGCGAGATCTACAATCGTTATCGCGTGGTGCCTGAGATACACGGCAAGATACAAATCGCCAACCGAAGACTCAATGCGGTATTACGCCCAGACATTGATCTGCGACAGCAAAAAGATCTGCATGAGTTTTTGATGTCATACCTGTTCTTTGCCGCCGTTTTTGAAGGCTGCTGGTTTTACAACGGCTTTAGCCCGATCTTCGCGCTACAACGCCGTGGACTGATGAAGGGCACCTCGGAACAACTGCAATACATTATGCGTGATGAAGTCATGCATTGTAGTTTTGGTATTCGCACGGTAAAACAACTCATGCTTGAGGAAAACATCAGCCCAGACCCACAAGCCCTCGCCGAGATGTGGCAAGAGGCAGAGGATGCCGAACGGTGCTATGCCAACTATATTTTACAAACGCCTGTCGTTGGCTATAGCGCATCAGACCACATCGAACAATTTCGTTTTATAGCCAATAGACGTGCTCGACAACTGGGGATAGACGAGCCCTACCCCGGTGCTCAGTGCGCACTACCGTGGTTAGACGAACAGGCAAATATCCGCAAGGAAAAAAACTTTTTTGAAACGCGGGTGACGGAGTATCAGACGGGTAGTAGTTTGAATTGGGATTGATATTAAGCTTTTAGAAATTGGCTATGGCCCTGCATCAACATTGTGTGGGGCTTTCTTTCCTTTCTCTATTAGAGAATCGCACAACCAATTCTGAGTTCTGGTATTGTAGTATTTGTTACTTCTAGATTAGCTTGTCCTGAATAACAAAGCAGACTATCCTACAACGGTGTGTTCAACTCCTTTTTGATTCCCGGTTCGAAATCGATGTATATACACCAGTGCATGATAATCCAAGACATACGATATCCTCGGTTGACAATACTTCTTGGCAGCCTGTTTGTATTGTTTGCTATCGTGTTTCCAGCAACTGCAAGTACAAATTCAACGCCTGCCAGCACGGAACATGGAATAGGCTTGACGTCCCACCGCATCGGCGTTCCTTTTTCCAGCCAGGTGTCCAGCCGTTTCGCCGGATACGGCATGAACTACGGATATCATTTTGCTACTAGTCCAGCGTGGAAGCTCAATTACCAACATCGACTGATCGCGGGTGCATATCGCCAGCCGTATTATCAAAACGGTTTTTTTAGCAACTATACAATAGCGCTTGGCTATCGATTTCCTGCCGGGGTGGACCTATGGAGTAATCTCGGTCTGGGCTTTATGTATACGTTTGAAGACGCCGCAGTATACAAACAAAACGACACTGGCGAATTTACACAGGTACGCGACTATGGACGAGGGAGTTTTTTCGTGCCTTTAGGTGTGGAAGTCGCTTATAACTTTTCCGAGCGTCACTGGATTAAGGCGCTGTATATGCAATACCGACTGGATGTCGAGTTGACGTTTCTCGCTTTTCCACCGGTTTTGCCACATGAGTATTTGGCCTTGGGGTTTCGATTTTAGTCATGAGACAGAAACTCATTCCAATCGTTGTACTAAGCCTGAGTATGCAGGCGTGCAGCATCAAAGACCCGACCTATGATGTAAACAGTTATAACTGTAGCGACGATTTCGCCGTCGATAGCAGTCTTCATCCACACAATGACGCTCTGTTACAGGCCATGAGCGAAATTCAGTCTCAAGGCGTGACAGGTTTCTCGGCACTGATACACACCGCCGACGGTTTTTGGGTGGGCGCCTTGGGCAAGGCCGATATCGCGGCCAATGCGAGTTTTAAAACATGTACGAAGTCGATGCTGGGCAGTACCACGAAGACCTTGGTTGGCGCACTCGCGGCGAAGTTGCAGCAAGAGGGCTTAATCAATCTTTCTGATAAGGCTTCGAATTATCTGGATGCCGCATTGGTGAAAGAAGTCGCGAATCTCGATCAGGTCACGATCGAACAACTATTGAATCACACCAGTGGCATTCCCGAATATCTTCTCGCGATTAGCGGCGGCCTGGACTTGATCGGCAATATGGATAATCCAGATCATAGCCCGTCGACTATGGAACGCCTGGAATATATATACGGCGTGGATGCCTACTTTAAACCCGGTAATGGCCATCATTATTCAAACACTAACTATTTACTCGTCGATCTCGTACTTGAGAATGCTACGGGTAAACCGCTTTCTCAACTTTTCGATGAATATATGTTTATACCGCTAGGGTTGAACAGTACGGTCTATGACGCCAGCACAAGCTACACACCTGGACAGGCCCAGGGTTATCTGGATTTTTTCGACAATGGCAAGTTTCGCAACAACACCCTCGCCGATGGCGGCGCGAGAACCGCGCATGGCGGTGCCATATCGAATGTGTTCGACCTGTATACATTTTTTAATGCCATACTCGACAGCAACGCGGGCTATCTGACTCAGGCTTCGATAGACGCCATACAAAACTGGACACAACATCCATACAACAACACCAGCAAGACCCGACACTATGGGCTTGGCCTGGTGAAAACCACGACCGATACGGGAAGCTATTACTCACACGATGGTTTGTTACTCAATGGCTACAACGCCAATATCATTTACTACGTCGAACAACAAACGACGGTCATCTACCTGGCAAACTCTGCGACTGGGTCATACAAGGTAAAAGGTCTGATGGGGGATTTTACCAAGAAGGTAGAGGCTATACTCTTTTGAAGACGACACAAGCTATGATCTTTCCATTTCTGCGCAAGAGCGACAAACATAGATGGCTCTGCAGGCCAGACTGCAAATGAACGATATGAAAAACATATTTAGCTTTTTTCTAATTTACCAGATACTGTTACTGACAGGATGTATGGCTTTTGTCAATGCCGGTGGAGAACCCGAAGCGGGCGAACTTGAACGTTTTGTTCATTGGAGTGTTGGGGCAAAGCTCACTTCGCTTTCACCAGAAAAACTCCGCGATAGCCTAAAGCCGTACAATTTCGAAGTTGAAGAAACCTATAACGATAAGCGTTACCGTTTTCTGCGCGGCTACCCTCATTTTATTGACGGTGTTTTGAAATTCCGTTACCAACGCTCTGGAGGGGGCGACCCAAAAGACCAATGGGAGCTATTGGATGCAATCATCTATTTTCCCGGACTATCCCAGATGGACATCGAGCAAATTCTCCAAAAACTGGAGATCTCCCTCGGCAAGCCTGTAAAGACTAAACAAAACGATATGATACTAACAATGCGCTGGATGATCGGTGAATTCGACGAACTTAGCATGCGGGTGGACAAGGAGGCAGGAAATCTCAGCCTGACGTTTAGTGTTTTACAGGGTGATGCGCCATAGAGTATGCCGTCATATTGCATCCAATAGCACGCCTTCCTGATCAATAAATCTTTTACGTATTCGCAAGGCGGGTAACAATTCCTGATCCGCGTACTCACATCCGATTTCACCAGGGTCTTGTTGCTCCTCTTTCGACGCTGTTTCAGCCTTATGTCCTGCTCCACTTTCAAGAGCCCGCAACAGAGCCTGATACCCCGGCCGCCAAGCGGCAGCATTGTTGAAACGTTGTCTGAGAGACTTTAATATGCCCATGCCGGAAAAGTCGAGATCTCCCCAGAACCAGACATCTCTTAGTTGCGACGACTCCTGAAACCACCAGCTCTGAAACGCGTCTTTTTCTGATTCAGTTGATGCATGATGAAAATGCAGACTGACGCTATCACGATCACGTATATTTCTCGCACTCGAACGAAAACCAGCCATATACACGATAGCGAATTTCATTCCTCCCCTGAGTACAAGCTCGGTATAGGAATCCTGGTTCTCAACGAACAAAACGTCATCGAACCGAGGTGGTAAATAGGCATTTACGACCACCGGACGTGGCCGAATATTTGAATTCGCAAATAGCTTTTCCACATAGTCCTGGCGTTGATCAAGAAATTTTGAATCTCCAAAAAAGCAATATGCGCTTAACTGGCGAAGACTCATTCCTTTTGAAATTAAACTGGAGAGTTTGACAAAGCCAAGAACAATATCTTCCGCGGACAAACCCGTGACCTGAATCGGTCGATTGGCAAACTCGTCAAGCGCATCGCCAAAACACGATTCATTCGAATATACCGCGTCACTCCACTCCTGACGATATGGACGCCTTGCCGGTCGAAGCAGCCAACGCCGAACTAGCGGCTCCGCATTTTCAAGAAACAGCAGCGCAGCATTGTCGAATTCGGCGGCATACGGTCCTCGTTTGTGATCAACTTTGATATCGAAAATATGGTAATCAGTCGACAAAGACTTTAAGAGTGACCACAACTGGTCCGAGCCCGCATCGTGGCGAAACAATCCAGGAAGTGTTTTTTTGTTCAGCTTTTTTCGTAGGGCCTGCTTGCGCTGGGAGTATGGACGTTTGTCCAGATCGTCAATAAGCGAAGACAACAATCCTAGTATCTCCGCTTCCTCATCCAGCCACGCAGGTCTATGCATCCGCTAATACTTCCTCCATAAAGTCCAGTTCTGCCTGTTGATAGACGGTGCGTCTGTGATTCTTCCACAAACTCTTGATACGCTCCTGGTTGCATTGCTTGCGATCAACCAATACGCGGGTCTTGAGTTCGCCGCGTAACCTGGCGCTTGGAACTTTGGCGAATACGAATTCGTTACTGATTAAATCCATGTAAGGACCGCACTTGCTCGTCGGCATGATAAACACCAACTGCAGACCGAGGCTCTCGGTCAAATAGTTAATGACTTCGCGTGAGCGCGTCTCGTCCATTTTCGAAAAGGCCTCGTCGACTAACACCATACGCAAGTGGGTATTGCCTTCGGCAAAGCGAAAGGCGGAGGTAATCGCGGCGGAGCGAATTATATAGGCCGGTGTTTCGAGCTGACCGCCGGAACCCGTGCCATATTCACTCAGTGGTATTGGTTCTTTGCCCTCCACTTCCTTGTAGATTTCATAGCGCCGATAGTTGCGGTAATCGGCGATACGTTGCAACTCATGCATGGCGCGGGTTTCGTCTTCGTCGAGTAACATGCGCATTAACTCGTCGAGCACTTTCTTCGACTTAGTCGACAGTTCAGCCTCGAACAACGAAACCTCATCACCAAGAGTTGGGTTCTTGACCAGGTCTTCGAAGAAGCGGGCATAGTCTCGAAATTCCGGAATCCAGTCACTGGCGAAGCGGAAGGTCTCACGGTCTGCCCCAAAGCGGTGATGTTGCAACTCTTTATTCAGGTGTTCAATCTGGCGTCGTCCATCATTCAGTGCCTGATAAATCGAATGACACAAATGCGTAACGAAGGCGTTATTAAAGGCCTCTTTCAGTGCCGACAACTGCTTGTGTTTTTCTGCCAGAATATTATTGCGCAGTATGTTATAGATGCGATCAATCTCACGCTGTAGCGCACACACCGACGTAAACAAACTCGCGTCGTATTCACCGACAAAGGCGATATAGCCAATGGTATCCGATGTCCGGCAGTGCTGATTATGCTGCTGTAACTCTTCGGCCATTTTGCGTTCCGCCTGATGCAGGCGTCGTTCAAGGTCATGGCGATAACTGGCGAGATGATCTTTATTCGTTTCCCTCGCCTCACGATCCGCGGTCTCCAGACGGGCATTGGCATCAAAGTCTGGCCATACCGCGCTTATGGCATTGAGTGCCTCTTCTCTGGACTCAACACGTTCCATGTCGAGTTCCTGTAACTTGCCAACGGCGCTAATTTGCTTGTCGATCTCTTTGAGTTTTTCCTGAATCTTGCCCAGGGACTGATTGTATTGCGCCTCTTTGTTCGATAGCTCGTCTTGTGTCTGCTTAAGCTGTTTGAGCTTTAACTCCAATTCCTTGTGATCGCTGAGGTCGAGTTGTTCGAGCAAACCGTCGAGTTTTTTCATCTCGCGATGGCTGGCGATGATGTCAGACAATACATCGGCATAAATCGACGGCTTCAAAGTATCGACACTACGTAATAATAGCTGCGCCTGCTGTAATCTATCGTTGGCACTATTCCATTCCTGTTCGATCTTTTCCAGTTCGGCACGCTTGGCCGTCAGGGCACGTTCGCGCGCGGCTGCGCCAAACACCAATTCCGCGTCGGGCAAATCGCAACGCCACATGGAATAATTACCGGAACCCATACCATCTTCGGTAATACCGCGTCGGGTCTTGCGCAACTCGTCTGCGCTATTAACGCGCAATACACTGCCATAACTCGCTATCAAATAGGCACGGGCCACCGCATGGCTGAATTCGAGTACGTGAATCATCGAATCAGGATGCAGATCGATACGCTCAGAGTCTTCAAAGGCCTTTTCTCCCTGTATCACGCGCGCGCGATTGTCGCGCCCCGGCATATTGCGCACCACGCGAATTGCCTGGGCCTCATACTCCGGTTCCACCAGAATCGAGAAACGCGTGCCACCAAGATAACCCTCTATCGCCGCCTGCCAACGGGCATCTCTGACCTCGACGTGATCACACAACACACGCGGATCGGCAGCGGGATACTCCTGACGTATCGCCTTAATCGCGCGTTCGACATAAGGCGGATAACTCACCTGATGGTTTTGCAGACGAGTAATCTCGTGTTGTTTCTGTTTGCGTTGATCACTCAAGGTTTGGTAACGGCTGCGTCGACCGTGTACCAGTGTCGACAGACGGTCGCGGTTTGATTCACCACTACCCTGCTCATGCCAGCAGGCATGCCACTGATTGTGTTTGTGCTGAATCCTGCGCAAATCATCCATGCGTCGTTCTATTGCCGGTACTTCACCGGAAAAATCCCGTTGCACCAGCGTATGAATATCCTGCACCAACTCATCGCCACTCTCGGCAACCCCATCGGCCAACTGGCGATTTTGTTTTTCCGCCAGTCGTGGCATTTCAGCGATTAGCTGCTCATCACCAAGTGCTTTCTTTATTTCTCGCGTGGTTTGCAGATTGGCACTGATGATCCGATCCTGATCCAGAACATAGCGCACCTGTTGCACCAGTTTTTCGTCCAGCTTGCGCTTTTGATTCTCAAGTTCATCCTTTTTGCGCAAGGCATCCACACCCTGGCGCTGTGCTTCGAGACTGATTAATTGCTCTCGTATTTCCTTGGCGTGTTGTTGGACTTCGGTTATCGCATCCTGTTTTTCCTTCAATGCGATCCGTTGTTCGCGTTGAATTTGCTTACCGCGTACGTAATCCGATTGACGTGTAAAATATTCGGCCTGGGCCAGGGTGTAATCGACGACATTCAGTTCTATCCATTGTTCGATATAAGACTGCGACTGATTCTTGGCCCGTTCAAGAATATCGATTGATTCCACCAGACGCGAAGATTCGCGCTCCATGCTATGTATCGTCTTGAGCTGACTCGATACGTCGCGCACTGCGTCGCCTAGATCTTTTTGTTCGAGAATTTCATCGGCGACAAAACGATTAATACTTTGCACCGGCTTATACGCCATGAATCGCGAGAACGCTCTGGCCGCGGCAACCGCCTCGACTTCGGGCACGCCATCTTCGCGTCCGCGTAACGCGCCATACAAACGACGCAGATAGGCCTTCTTGGTTTCGTATTTTTCAACGCGACGTTTACCGAATTCCTTAATCAATAAATTCTGAAACGTATTCAAGGGCGTGACATATTCACCGCCAACGTCTTCACGTACGAAATGTGCGCGGGTTAACTGTTCACCGGCAATAATAAAAAATTGTGCATCTTCCTGACGTGCCACGGTGTTGCTACCGGCACGATCTATCCAGGCGCGTATGGCGATGATTGCGGTGAACGGTTCGCCACTCTCGCCCTTTGATGGGTGAAACACGGCGGCCAGATAACCGTCGGTGGGATCCAGTCGCGCATAACTGCCGTCGTCGCAACCCAAGACATAAGACGCCAGTGTACGCACACGCTTGCCGCCGCGACCTCGTTGCGTGGTCTCGTCCTGCCCCGGATTAAACTGAAACAGATTTTCATGGGCAGCCGTCATGACGGTTTGAATGGCATCCGCCGCTGTGGTCTTACCCGAACCATTGCCTCCGGAAAACAGATTGACCGGGCCAAACTCAAACTCCAGTGGCGGTATGTTTCCCCAGTTGACATAGACAAAGTGTTTAAGAAACATCGGCGGCCTCCCCTTCTTCCTGCGGCAGGCTTTGATCAAGCGCATCCAGTGCATCGTCATTGACGAAGCTGACTATCATGGGATGAATACGAATCCAGGACTCGGCCGAATCGATACTGTCTTCCTGACGAAACTCGATCAGGCGCAACTGACGCAGCCGCTGAAAAACCTGACGTCGCTCAGTGAGTTTGTCCGGCAAGGAACGATTGAGTAGATTGCGCATGGCTATGCTGATAGATTCCAGCGACTCGGTGACAAAACCCGCGTCGTCGAGTTGACCTTCACGCAAGGCTTTGTCGTATTGCAGACGCAAGACCAGCAACAACGCAACTTCGTCCTGACGCAGACGCGCGCGCAGACCGCCGCCAAAGGCATTCGCTTCACTGTCTTCCATGCCCGGTACGTTCGCGCCAGGCGGATAGAGACGGACATAAGCAAAACGTCGGTCGTGGAATAGTTGTACGCCCATCAGTTGCAGATAGTCTTTCACCAAATCTTCGATGCGCAGAAAACGATCATAGAGTTGTTGCTCGACCTGATTCTCTGCACGACACAATACGCCGTTATTCAATAGACGCAGGCATAGCTCACGAAACTCATCCACAGACAATCCTTCGCCTTCCAGGATTCCCATTACACAACTACTGAGCATGCATACCTCGCTCGATCAACTCTATCGTAAATTCGTCAACGACTTCGAAGTAGTCCGTACGGACACGATTCGCCGTTGGTAAAACCCTGAATTCAAATTCACTCGAACTCGGTGCGCCGAGTTCGATAATGTGCGCGCTCATTAATAGTTCGCGCGCATCGGCCACGGGAAGATTCTGGCTGTGGATGCGATGACCATCGCTCAAGGCCTGCACAACATAATCACGCTGCGCCTGATTGTTAAAGGTAAAGGCCAGATCAACAGCGGTCTGAACATACATTTGCTTGCGCGATTCCTTGTCGTCACTACTGGCGACCTCAACACTGGTATTGACCACGCGTGCCTGGCGTGTTGCATTCAAACGCAAACTATCGGTGTCGACAAAGCCGATGCTAAGTGACGCCAGCGCCTCGCCCGCCGCATGCAAACCCGCGGTTTGTTGTTCCTGCGGCGCCAGTTTCAAACGATCACACAGCGCATGCAAACGATTCTGCACACCGCCACCTGAATAACTAAGCTGGCGCATGATGATATCCGCGCGACGGGTAAAACCCTGTAAGGCCTGACGCAGTGCGGGCAACATTATCATCGACGCATTGTGCATACGCGACTCAATGCTGTTGAGAATTTTCAGATACAAGGATTGTTCGCGCTGTTCAAGCAACTCCGGTGCGCTACGTCGTAATTCCTTTTCCACCGCTGTTTTGAATTCCTTACGCTTGCGTCGCGCGCTCCTGAGTAATTCGTCGATCTCGTCGCGATATTTCTCCACCGAATCGGCGGACAAACGCACCGCCAGATCCGGCATAAAACGTTTTTCCATGAAATCAAAAAACTCATCAGAGGCACGTTGCATTACTTGTTGCGCCTCGACCTCTCTTACCAATTGGCGTTTCTTATCATCGAGTTCGGCAATAACATCGGAAAAATCGGCAATAATGCGTTCGGAATATTCAAAGGCATCGAGCAAGTCATAGACCTCGCCCTTGTCGAGAAAGGATTGCAGTGCGTTGCGGGTGTTGCGCGTATTGCGATGACGGGTGCGAAAACCCCGGCCCGCTGTTTCGACTATAGGTTGGGCAAACAGGCGACCATGACGGGTAAAGGCAAACGTGCTTTGCAGCGTGGCCTCATCCATCTTGCGTTCCAGCCAGCCGAACTCCAGCATCTGATTGAGCAGCCAGTTGGCCTGTTCGCGCTGACTACGACTGGGCGCAATAAAATCTTCGACCTCGACTTCATCCAGCACCGGGCTACGTGCAATCGCCTCTTCGAGTACCTCAATCACCTGATCGCGGTTGAAACTACGACTATAATCGGCGCTGCTACCATAAAGCCTTTCATACAAGGCACGCAGACAGTCCATAAACTGGCCGCGGAATTTGCTCGTCAGGGGGCGGAAAAAATGCTTACGTTCATCAACAAAAAAATCCATGCACCACCCTATAGCAAACCTCGATAGACCATGCTTGAGGCATGGTTATACTCACCCGCCGCCATGACAGGGCCGGGTATTTTACGCGTTTTGGAGGTAGGCATAAATGGGCGTTTGCCGGTGAGTGCTGGATGATTTTTGACCAGTTTGTTTTGGATTCAGCTTTCCTATCTGGACAGTAGCGCGCGAGCTCACTAAATTCAGAACCTAGACCGTGAGCACATCCTCATGTTCTAACGTTGAAGTCGAACTCAAGACGCTGTAAGTGAACATTGAAGACTCAAGAGTATCATTGCGCCACCGAATCCACTCTGCTATCAGACAGTTAGCACTGATGCAGTTTGAAACGAACGAGACAGCTTTACTATGTCTCCGAAGAGACGAGGCAAGATCAGTATAAGTATTACCGCATACTACCGAGTTGTTTGACGGCAGTTTTGTTAGAAAAAGCTTTTTCTAAAGGCAAAAAGCCACAAATTCTAAACAGTCGATGCAACGATTTACTGATATAATGTGCGACCTTAAAAAGCCAACAATTATGCAAGCGATAGACGGGTGAATGGGAAAGACGATAGATTTCACCTAGTTATACATCGCTTGTCGATTAGGGAACAATCGATGAGAATTCAAACCCTGTTTAACAAATGTCAATTGATTTTACTCGCTGCGAGTCTGGGCTTGCTCGCCGGTTGCGACACGTCCACCGAACGACACTCCTCTTTGTTGTTTTCTATGGATTCATATTTCAAGCAGCACGGCTCGGGCAAACCGTCTGCTCGAAGTTCACATGGTGTATCCTCGATCACACTCCAAATCCGAAAGATTAGCGGCGAGCTTTTGACGGAAGGACGCCTGGACGCAGAGGTCAGCAGCAAAGCTTTCACCGTTCCTTCAAGCGTGGAACTGCATATACTGGCAAATGGTTTTGATGGCGATATCAAGACATACGCAGGTGAGGTTGCAGTTGCGCCATTGATTCCCGGTGAGTCCAGACAAGTCAGTTTTCATATGTATAGTGTCGACCTTCAACCCATTACCATCGATGTCGGGCTAAACAATCAACCAGCGAACGGTCCTAGCGCTGGTGCAAAATTATCGCTAAGCCGCAATTATTTTCTTTTTACCTCGGATGCAAGCAATTTAACAGAGGGCGACAAGAATGAAAGCACGGATGTCTTTCTACGAGACCTGGACACTGGCAGCATCCTCAACCTTCATACCAACGCCGAAGGGAAAGCGGTCTCCTCTTCCGGACTAATAGCCGAAAGCAACGACATTTCCGTTGACGGCCGATACGCGGTATTTTCCTCTAGCTCCAGCGATCTGGTTGAAAATGATAACAACGGTGTTTTCGATGTCTTTATCAAAGACACGCTGAGTGGTTTTATCCAACGCATTAGCGTGTCAAACACCGGTCAGGAATTTACGCTCCCAAGCTACAGTCCTGACATTACCAACGACGGTCGTTACGTTCTGTTTTATTCAGAAGCCGATTTGCTTGGTACTGGCGGAAATCGATATTTTCGCTATGATCGAATTGCGGACACTCTAACCTCGAGCGTGCAGAATGCCCGTCAGGCGACTTTGAGTGGTGACGGTGCCTTTATCATTTATGTTGATAGCACGTCGGGATCGCTTAAGAGTTTTTCCAGTAATGACGGCAGCATCATCGATATTCTTGCCACCGAGCAAGTAAACAGAAAGTCTAAACTCGCCAAGGTTCAAACTAGCGCAATTGAGTTTGCTGTCAATCGAGATGGAAGCGCCATCGTATTTAGTCTCCATGCCAACCGTACTCCGTTTGTGCGCGATGAAGTTTATTTGTTCCGCCGCAGTTCGGGTACGATAACAAGGATAAGCGAGAACGCTAGTGGAGAAGCAATAAGGGTTATCGATGCCGGTTTACACTACCCAGGTATAAGCGATGACGGTCGTTTTGGTGTGTTTAGAATCGACCACACGATTTATGTTAAGTTTTTTGAGACCGGCGAACTTGTCGCCGTCGCCAACGGTGACCGTCCCATACTCAGCCCGGATGGCGCGCGTATCGGTTATACCAGTGATTTTGGTCGTCTATATTTAGTGCCAAATCCGCTTTATTCGATTGCGGTGAACGTTACACCAACAAATACGCGAAGCCCTGCACCACAAAATGTTCAGGTTCGCAGCCAAAACGGTGGAGTGTCGATACATTGGGATGAAACCGGTGCGCATACCTACTACCGAGTTTATCTGGCAAATGTACGCGGTGTTACGCCGGATAACTATCTGGAACTGGAAGGCGGCGCGCAATTTGAAACCTTGGAAAATAGTTTGTCAGTTCCGCTTGATGAAGAGCATCGTAGACGTATTTATGTCGTCGTCACTCCGGTAGATGATGAAGGCGAAGGTGAACCTTCGGATGAGGCAGAGTTACACTACCTGGTCAGCACCAGTGCGGTTACCAATGGCACTATCACACCCAGTTCGCATTCAGATGTAGAACAAGGCTCGCACGTCGCTTTCAACATTACTCCAGCAACCGGCTATCATATTGGCAACGTCACTGGGTGTTCGGGTAGTCTTGAGAACGGTGTTTATACGACAGGGCCAATTACTGCTGACTGTCCCGTCACAGCGATTTTTGAAATCAATAGATTTAGTTTGAATTATACTGCGCAGGCCAACGGCGTGTTGCAAGGTGATACCGAACAGACGGTGAACTACGGAAGCAGCGGTAGTATAGTCACCGCAGTTCCAAATGTAGGTTATAGCTTTGTCAACTGGTCCGACGGTTCTGTATTGAATCCACGCACGGATATAAATGTAACTTCGAACATCAACGTCTCCGCGTTTTTCTCAGACAACGTATATAGTTTGACTTATGCCGCAGGCGTAAACGGCGCGTTAGCCGTCGGTACGAATCAGATATCGACATTCACCCAAAACGTAGTACATGGCGGAAATAGCGTCCAGGTTACTGCCGTACCCAACACCGGCTACCATTTCACCAATTGGTCGGATGGTTCAATACAGAGTTCACGCACGGATTTGAATGTGACAGGCAATATCAATGTCTCGGCTAACTTTGCGATCAATACCTATACGTTGTCGTATTCGGCTGGCCCGAACGGTACGTTGCGGGCCAATGATAGTCAGGGACTGACTTTTTCACAAACCGTCAACTACGGAAGTGATGGCTTCGCCGTTAGGGCGGCTCCTGGCCCAGGCTACCACTTCGTCAATTGGTCGGATGGTTCGATACAAAATCCGCGGACCGATACCAATGTGACGGGTAATGTTACAGTCACCGCTATCTTTGCGATCGATACCTTTACCCTAAAATACACCGACGATGGGAACGGAACCATTCAGGGCAATGCGAACCAGACTGTTGACTACGGCACAAGTGGCAGCGAAGTCGAAGCCGTACCTAACACCGGCTACCATTTCACCAGTTGGTCGGATGAGTCGACGCAAAATCCGCGCACAGATTTAAACGTGACAGGCAATATCGATGTTACGGCTAACTTTGTAATCAATACCTATACATTGAACTACACTGCGGGTGCGAACGGAACCTTGAGCGTCAACGAAACCCAAACACCGACCTACGCGCAAACCGTCAACTACAGCAGCAGTGGTAGTGCCATCACGGCAGTACCGAGTACGGGTTACCACTTCGTCGATTGGTCCGATGGTTCCACACAAAATCCGCGCACCGATACCAATGTGACGGGCAATATTACTGTCACGGCGAACTTCGCGATTAACACTTATAACTTGTCCTACACGGCAGGCGCGAACGGTATGTTGGGTATCGCTGTAGCCCAGGTTCAGACATATTCACAAACTGTGGATTATGGTGCTTCTGGTGATACGATTACTGCAGTGCCAAACACTGGTTACAGTTTTGATTCCTGGTCAGATGGACTCCTAACCGCCTCAAGAACTGATACGAATGTCACTGCTGACATTAACGTGCAAGCGAATTTTGTCGCCGACGTAAGCCCGTTTACGGCGTTAAACGATACCGGTTTAGTTAGTTGTAGTGATGGTGTAAATTTTGTGAGTTGTCCGCAAACCCTGTATCCCGGCCAAGATGCCGAATATGGCAGAGACGCGAACAGCACTCGCAATGACAATGATGGGTATGCCGGATTCTCGTTTACCAAACTCGATCAAAACGGAAACGCTTTAGCAGCGACGGCGACAAGTTGGGCCTGTGTTCGAGACAATACGACGGGACTTGTTTGGGAAGTCAAAACATCAACTAATTCGAGTACTGAATTTTCTTGGCCGGATGCGCAAACATATGCGAGTAACTTGAGTTTATGCGGCTTCAGCGATTGGCGGCTACCAACGGTAAACGAACTACTTTCATTGGTTGACTACCATGTCAGCAACCCGGCTATTGATACTAATTTTTTCCCGTATACCATTAGCAACTACTATTGGACTATAAGGGAGTCTTCCCAAACATCAGGCGTTATATGGGTGGTCCGTTTCAGTGATGGAATCGCAGGACCAGATTCACCGAACTATTTTGGATTTCCAGTTCGCGCGGTGAGAGGGCAATAAGATGGCAACTATGAAGAACAACGTTCTACTACTCGCAATAACTGGCTTAACCATGTGTACAAGCCCTTTGGTGCATGCGACATGCAATACCAACTTACCTGAAACCACACCGACACAGCGATTCGACAATAACCTGGATGGAACAGTAACTGATTTAAAAACAGGATTGATGTGGAAACAGTGCGTCGAAGGAATGACAGCCCAGGGCACCACGGCTTGCGTTGGCACTGCGCTAACTTTTGGTTGGCAGAGTGCGTTGCAACAAGTACAGGTTGTAAACGGAGACCCTTCCCAAAACCTCGGCTATAGTGACTGGCGCATGCCTAATATCAAAGAGCTTCAAACAATTGTTGAGCGGCAGTGTGATTCGCCTGCGATTAATCAAGCTGTATTTCCAAATGATCCAGGCACATACACATGGTCCTCCACCTCCAATAAGATCCCAGCAAATGGCGCCTGGAGGACAGGTTTTGATACCGGTAATGCAATCTCCAGCGGGCTTAGCAATCTCACAAACATTAGACTCGTACGAGGCATGGAACCGTAGTTTTTTGCAATGCTCAGCGAGCTTTGTAATCGATACTATATTTAACTACGCAATAAAAAACCGGACCAAAGCAATAATCTCACTCTGATCCGGTTTCGAGGGGGGTTAAATTGTACGGTTTGAGTTCGACGTACGCCGAGCCTTCCAACCTATTAGGCCGACTCCGGCAAGCATCATTGCCCATACTTCCATTTCTGGTACGACGGCGACTGTTGCGCCATAGTAGTTCACAACTTGTTCATTACCGGTGATTGCAGAGAAAAAATTCCCCGCAAGTTGATCATTTGTCATCATATCCAGGCTGGTGGATGTTCCCTGCTCCCCCAGCACGTCGAAAGTTAGCGTAGCCACTCGTCCCGCTGTGAGACCGTTGTAGTAGCCAAACATAAACGAATTGTCGGCAATAATTTCGCCGCTAAATGTGCTTCCCGGTCCGCCGGTGAATTCCGGGTCTAGCGTCAAACTGTCGTTGAACGCCAGTGAAGAAAAACTCAGGGCACTGGGATCGAACACAAGATCGACACCTCCTCCAACCGTTGCATCCTCAGTAAAGTCGAACCAGACGTCGAGCTGAACTTGTCCTCCCTGCAATGCGTCGATTTCTACAGCCGTGCCCGGTGTGACTTCTTCGCCACTTGCGCTAAGCCATATCGTGTTCGCCATCGCAAGATTGCACACGCTAGAAAGCGCAAATACATAGATCGATTTTGATATTACCTTTTCCATTTTTTTCATGCAGCCTCTCCTTTTCCTCATTTATGGTGCTATGCCGCTCGGGCCAGGAACACTCAGAAATTTTTGTTTTATAAACGCCAAATCACCAAAATTGACGCGACCGTCGCCGTTAAAATCCGCGTCAGCATCTCTACTCAGAAAACGTTGTTTAAAGATTGCGATATCACCAAAGTTCACCCGCCCATCCTGGTTCAAATCCGCATCGCAACGATTGCCAAAACCATCGCGATCGGTATCGCGTTGATCCGGATTTGCCACGTTTAGACAGTTATCACTGATGCTGAATATGCCATCACCGTCCGGGTCCTGATCAATCGCGCCTGGGCTTGCATAGTAGGCGTTGAAAAAATTCCCGGTCTCAAGAATGCCACCCGGATTGGTGACGACAAGATGATACGGCCCAAAAGGCAAATTCGCAGGGACAACGGCACTCATGTTTTCGCCATCGGCGTAGGAAATACCGCTGACTAAGGCGTTACGTTCGATGACCTGCACACCAGCATAGTTGTCTGCCACATATATCGTGTTGCCGATTACATCGATACCGTAGGAATAGCCGGGCGTATCATACCAACCACGCACAAGCGGGTTGCTCGTATCCGAGATATCTATTTCCAGCACGCCAGTTTCCGAGTTACTGACGAATACTCTGTTGTTCACCACCATCACATCATTTGCGAAACCCAGTGTTGGAAATTCGCCGAAGAGTGACGGAAGCGATGGCATCATAGTGTTGATAGCCTGGATACCGCCCCAGCCGTCAGCGACAAAAGTCAAAATGCCGTACACGAAAACACCATACGCGAGTCCGGGTGTGTCGTAGTTGCCCGCTAACACCGGTGCAGTTGGATCTGAGATGTCTATGATTTGCAGTCCGGCGGATCGGTCAGCGACATACGCATATGTTCCGGACACTGCGACGCCTAAGGCTTCACCCGGTGTATCGTATGCACCGGCGAATACTGGATTGACAGGATCGCTGATGTCTACGATTTGCAGTCCGGATAAATAATCGGCGATATACGCATGATTGCCATTTATCTTTACGTCGTATGCCCTACCCGGCGTGTCGAAGGATGCGACTAACGTCGGTGAAGCGGGATTCGATACGTCGATAATTTGCAGCCCCGAATTGCCGTCGGCAACATAGGCGTAGATTCCTTGCACGCTGACACCTAGCGCAAGATCGGGCGTGTCATAGCTGCCTAACTGAACGATGTTTTGGGTGTTGCCAATATCGAGAATAACGAGACCAGTTCCACCGTCGGCAACGTAAGCAATATTGCCGACGACGTCGATAGCATACGCATTGTTTGCGGTTTTAAACGTACCAGCGAGCGGCGGCACGGTGGGATTACGAACATCGTAAATCTGAAACCCTGCCCCACCATCCGCGACAAATAAGTTTCCGTTCAAGGCATATAGTGATTTCGCGTAACCGGGTGTATCGACAAAACCGATACGGCGCAAATTCGATGGGTCGCTAATATCAAAAATACGTATTCCGGTGTGCTCGTCAGACACATAGGCGATATGGCCGATGATATCGACGTGGCTCGCGTATCCAATAGTGTCGTAGGAATCCAACACCGTCATCGCAGCAGGATTGGACACATCAATTGCCAACAATCCGGCCTCATACGCGGGTACGTAGGCAACATTGTTTCGAACAAATACGTCGTACGCAATACCGGACACGACGAGTGATCCAACGAGTGTAGGATTTGCAGGATCACTGACATCGATGGCGAGCAAGCCCAGGTAGTTGTCCGCAATATAGGCGACATTGCCGTCGACAAAAACCTTCGACGCGCCATTGCCAACGCCGCTTTGCTTATACGCACCGACTTGCACCAGATTTGCCGGATCGCTGATATCAATGATCACGAGACCCGAGGACTGGTATGCAACATAGGCGTACTGACCAAGCACCACCACATCATAGGCGTAATCAGTAGCAGGCGTGTCGTAACTGCCAAGTTGAACAGGATTCGTTGGATCGCTAACGTCGACGACCTGCAATCCGCCGGTCAATGCTGCGACATAGGCGATTGTGCCAAAAACTGTTACACCTCTCGCTGCCGGAGGCACAATTCCCGAGCCGGTAACCACATAGGTTGACAACAAGATAGGATTTCGCGGATCGGATACGTCAAAGAGTTGAAGCCCGGTGTTGTCATCGGCGACGTAGGCGATGTCGTCTTTTGCGAAAACGTCCCAGGCGTAATCGTCGGTGTTAAATGAACCCAACCATACCGGTCCACCGCTGAGAAGATTAACGCTCGCACCGGGAAGAAATCCACTCCCGACGATCGAGACATCATGAGGCAAAAGCCCATCGCCGTTATTCGGCGCAACACTACTGAGCAGCGGCGGCGCTCCATAGGCGAAACTACAAAAGAAATTAAAACTAAGAACTAATATACAACATAGACGGCGCGGCCCTATCGCGACATTGATCACGGAGTATCTCCTTATTTTCTATTTTCATTTCCATATTCTTTACATTCCAGATTATCGTTTTTCTAGTACGGCATTTCGATACAGCAAACCTTAAGCCAATAGTCTTTGCTTACCGTAGGGGGCCGAGTCCATCAAAAACACGCCCCACACATTTCAGATTTTTAAATGTGTAACTGTCGTGATAAATAAACATTATTCTTTATCACGTAATTTTTCCAATCTATGGATTTGTCTGAAACAAAGCGAGCAATGGCAGGTAAAAATCGCTATCGATATCCGGGAATTGTAAACATACGTAAACTTCAAATTGTCTATCGCCTATTCATATCCAAACGCCTAATTTCCTGAAATTTAAGGACGATATATTGAGTGAACCAAATCCATCTCGACTGACTATTCACCACCAAAGGCAGGCTAATGAAACGATCACGCGAAACAATTCTATCTCGCAGAAAATTTTTAGAACTTTCTACTTCCGCCTTGATTGGTTCACTACTGCCTGGCGCCCTATTGACTAGCTGTTCGAAGACACTCCCGCCACTGCGGATTGGTTCTAATATCTGGCCGGGATATGAATTACTATTCTTGGCCAGGGAACTACAAATTCTGGATGACACCCTGGTAAACATGATCGAATTACCGTCTGCGTCGGTATGCCTGGAAGCGCTCGCCGCAGAAACCATAGACGGTGCCTGCCTGACACTCGATGAAGTTCTAACCGCGAAGTCCGAGGGTTTGGATTTAGTCATTGTTACGATACTCGACATTTCGATGGGTGCGGACGTCATTCTCTCTAATTCTAAATACAAAAACTTTGAACAGCTAAAAGGTAAACGTATCGGTGTCGAACAATCCGCCGTTGGTGCGGTTATGTTGCATTCAGCAATAGAAAAACACGGACTGAACGTTTCCGACTTTGAAATCGTACACATGAATGTAAATCACCATCTTAATGCATTCCTTCAAAACCAAGTCGACGCCCTGGTGACTTTCGAGCCAGTGGTCAGTCAGCTAGAAAAACATAATGCATTGAAACTTTTTAGTAGCGCCGACATACCGGGTCGTATTGTGGACGTAATTGCAGTTAGACCCGACGTAATCACAAAAAACCCCGACGCAGTTCGCAATCTTGTTGCTTCTCATTTCTCAGCGCTTCAGGTTTTCCTCAACACACCTAAGCAGGCGACTCCGATTATGGCGAAACGACTGAAACTTGAGGCCTCCGAGGTAGTTGATTCCTACAAAGATCTCGTATTACCGAACATTGAGGAGAATCAAAAATTCCTTCATGGGAAATCTGCTGAACTCCACGCATCCGCTGAAAAACTCGCTACCATCATGACTGATGCAAAGCTACTGCAAAGGAAACCTGACACTAGCAACATCATAAACGGAGACTTCCTTCCGGGCTAATATGAACTACAGGCCTCGTCTAAAACTATTTCTGCCGTACTTTGTTGCGACGATCGTTATCGTAGCCATTTTTTTAACGCTTGTATTGGGTTTTACTTCGAACAAGAAAGAGCTAATAGATTCCGCGCATGACAATATTCGCCGTGATATCGCGGCACTTTCGAATCTCGCGCAAAAGACTATCACCTCGAACTCACAACTACTCGAGGACGCCATAACCCACTTAACTACCGATCCGATAGTAAAACACACTGCCGTGATTACCCCGTATGGAGTGGTTTTGTTTGCGTCCAATTTTTCCTGGCGTGGTGAACCCGCTGCTTTGAGTGTGCCGGACTACAACCATGAACTTTTCCAAAAATCTGTAGAAAAACTAGGCGCACAAGTAGCGTACTCGCCAGATAACAATACCGTAGTTGCGATGATGTCCTTCAGCTACCCAGGTAATAGCCCCACCATACGTAGCCTGAAAAAAGGGGCCATTTTTATTAGCTATGATCTTACACACAAGCTACTGGAGTCCTATAAGAACACGCTTTATGAACATACACCGGAGCTAGTGGTATTCTCCGTTCTTGTTCTTTGTCTGATGTGGCTGCTACAACGCTTTGTCATCAATCCCGTCGAAAACATGGTAGTCGCATCCAGGCGCATTGCCAACAGCGACTATAGCGTACGATTACTCCCCTCTGGATCTCGCGAGCTGTCCGCACTCTCTGACGCATTCAACTTTATGACTGAAAAAGTAACGCAAAACATTCGGGAATTAAATGATAAAGGCAACCATATTCAGGGGATTCTAGACAATACCTTTGACGGTATAATATCGATTGATGACAAGGGACTGATTCTCTCGTTCAACAAAACCGCCGAAACTATGTTTGACATGCGCGCAGACGATGTCATTGGAAAAAATGTACACATACTTATGCCCAGCCCATTCAGGGAGCAACACAACAACTATATAGGAAATTTTCTTCAGGGAAACGACGCGAAAATTATTGGCATCGGTCGTGAGGTCGAAGGCCAACGTGCGAACGGACAGACATTCCCCATGGACTTGGCGGTGACTGAGATCACGTCGAATGGAAGTACTATTTTTATTGGTATCTTACGCGATATCACCGACAGAAAGCGCCACGAAGCAGAGGTGATGCGAATACAAAAAGACCTGACCGAGGCCAATGAACGTCTGGAGAAAATGGCGATCACCGACGCATTAACTGGCGTTTTTAATCGCAGGCATTTCGACACGACGCTATCACTAGAGATTAATCGTGCGAAGAGAAACCATCATTCGCTATCACTCTTGTTGTTTGATGTAGATCACTTCAAACTCTACAACGACTACTACGGCCACTTAAAGGGCGACGAATGTCTTATTGCTATAGCTAAAGCGTCAAAAAGTACTTTTCAACGCAGTGGCGAAGTCGTGGCGCGATATGGTGGCGAAGAGTTTGCGGTAATATTACCTGGCGTGTCACTCGATGACGCCATGCAGGCCGCGAATATGCTTATCGACAATATTTCCTCTTTGAATATTGAACATAAAAAATCCAAAAACTGTGGTATTGTCACCATAAGTATTGGTGTTGCTACATTCTCGAATAACATACATACCACTGCCGACGAACTGATTCTTGAAGCAGACAACGCACTATACGCCGCGAAAGAAAGCGGTAGAAACCAAGCCGCTTACTATCAGGCCGAAAACAATATAAAGGCGATTAAGTAGGCTGAGTGAGTACAGCGCTACGAGATCGCCTCCTCGTTTACGATCGAATTCAATCGAGCCCAGTCTTCATCAGCCAATACTGTTTGACTGAGTTTACACACGCCATTGAAAACCTCGGCAGGTGCGGCCTGTTTCATGCCGGACAACATGAGAACCCTCTCGCTGTGATTCATTGCCGGAATCATACAGCTCAGAAAATCACCCATTACCGGTGGAGGTACATTGGCGCGGATCGTTATTGACACATCCATTAGTGCCCGATCATCAAAGTTTTCCCACAATAAAGGCATCACCAATTGTTCTTCGTCGGCTATATGTTGCAAATACTCGCCGACAAAGCGCGTAAGTTCAAGGTATAGCATCCTGCCTCGCCAAACCGCATCATCATCGTCGGCGTCGATACCGACAAGCATTTCCTGAAGTTGGCTAAATGCATGTTCGAGCTGTTTGTGCATGCTCGATAGTTTTTCGGCAACTACCGTGTCGCAGTTCAGGATCATAGGCTCTACATAGGTGTCTTCGCTATGGGCATGGGTTTCGAGCAGACTATAAGTTCGGCTAAACCGATCTTTCAGCTGTTTCAGCGAGTCAAGCTTATCGAACTCAGTGCTTCCTGCAAAAACAATAAGATCAAACAATTCCTTGCGCACGCCCTTATGTACTTCTTTATAAATATCTAAACGACTGGCACTCATGTGAATTTCCTCTTTTCTGGTAGCTTCGTTGTTAGAGGAATTGTAGCGGTAGCTCCACAAGCCGTTTCTTAAATGTATGCTCGTACTTTCTTAAAATTTTACTCACCGAAGGAATCTTTCGTTAATTAGACTGAGCGACGGATAACAAATCGATCTTGCGCTCAACGTGAAGGCTAAAACGGCCTCGACCGGTTTTTTGCATAGTTATGCCCGGACAGCGATCATCAAGTCGCCTTTGCAGTAGCACCAGTCGCGCCTCCAGATTGTCCGCGATCTCCGGCAGTCCAAGCTGCTCATCCAGCCTCAATTCTCTGTTAGTAAATTCGCTACGCCCCGAATCAAGGTACAATGTCAAAAGTCGAAACAAGATCGATCCCGCAACACCTTTTATGAGATAGTCGTTGTCTATGAAAATACTCTTGTCAGCTTGGTAGTAGCGAACCTTCATCAGGCCGGACACTGCAATGGCTTCCTTTTGTGATTCAGTGCTAGCAATATGTGAATACATTTTGGCTTTTGTTTGTTCTCTTGGCTCGTCGTCACAGAGCAGGATCGCGGTGCCAAGATGATTTGCCACACTGCATATCAGCTCCTGCATGTCATGTGAAAAGCCAGAATATTTTTCGCTTTCAAGAAACAAAACGCCCAATTTTCGGTTTTTTGCCTCGATAGGAACCGCCAATTGGCTATTCGGATTTGAAAGCCCTGGGAGCGCAATCCGCTGACGAAAGACGTAGTCAGCGTTCTCATTCCTCGCCTGCTGACGAACGGCGTCCGCCATGATATTTTCGCGGCGCATATTGGAGATTTTCACTGGCCTTCCCTGTTCCGCTACGGTACCTACTATCCCTTCCCCCAACGCTACTTCGGCCCCTGCTCCCTGTTGTTGATAGCCGTGGCTCGCAATGGTGTACAGTGACTCGCCGTCGTTATTAAAAAACAAAATCATGGAATGCGTATATCCCAGGTGAGTCGCAATCGCGGACAGTGTCGTATCAAGCAAGTGTGCCAGTTGATCACAATCGGAAATCGCCTGAGTGACTTCATTCAATTCAGCAAAGGAAACCGTCGATCTGGGCACCTGTGCCGTGGCATCCAATTCCATGCATTCCCATGACAACACCTGAAAAACGTCCACGCCACGTAGGTGAAACACATCCGACATACCACTCATCGACGCAACCGCTGCAAGTTTCACTTTGAGCTTATCGAAGTGGGGGCCTTCTGTGTCCGTCCGTTGAAATCGTATCGCCAGGCGATATTGGATGCCTGAGAATGGGTCGATCACCAACAAACTGGCATTAGGGTTTTCTGCGAGATTGGCGCGTGTTTTATTGAAAAACTGATAGCTAAGGCCTATGTGTTGATCATCGATCAAATGAACCTGTGACAGATAGGTAACATTGACCACGCCTGCCGACGAGCAGGTCGCAATGCCTGACGGAATCCCGCCCTCGAAACAGTGCGCAATTTCACGCAAGGAGGCTGTCATTCACCACGCTCCCGTCGCTTGCCCGCGCCAGGTCCAGGTGTCTGAACAAAGACATCGCGCGGAGTGAAACAAATGCCCACGAGATTTTCATTTTCCTGACTTTGAAAAACCGCGGCCGCCTGCTCAGGCGTGAGACCAACTTTCAACATTTGCGATTGTACATCGTCGACATATTGCATCACATGGCGCTGATCCTTAATACTAAGCTCCACTCGTCGCGCACAATCTCCCTTGAGTTGGTAACTTTCGTAGGTCGTAATTCTTGCTGCGTTCACTGATATGTGACCATTCTTTTCGATATCCGCTAGTATTCTCTGTGATTGTCTATCGGTTACGAACACGGTGAGTTGTGTGCAATCGTCGCTAACTCGTGCACCAAATCCGCGAGAAATAATAGGAAACTGATTCTCGTCACAACTCGCCACGAGAAAAGCCACATCCGACTCCAAAAAATTTGTCAGAGTGACATCAAAGAGAAATGCTTCACTGGCCATGTACGCTACGGTCCTCGGTACTCATCCTTTCCCACTCGTCATATATTGGAACCAATATACAATTCAGAGAAATTCTGCTGTCTTTACATGCGTATAGGGCAGTGATATTAACATAAACCTTGGATTGGGTGCCTATTTCGCTAAGCTAATGGAAAATAGGGATTTTTTGGCATTTCACGGACGCGAGCACCTGCCTTTATGCCACGTGAGTAAAATTTTAAGAATTAGCGAGCGATCATTTACGAAACAATGACTCCTCCCCTGCCTAAACTATTAACATCAATTGTTAAGAGAACTCGTCATAGGCCGACGAGGAAGTGGAAAATATGAAGCTAATATTCTTTTTTGTCTCAGTCATGATCTCAAGCAGCGCCTTGGCCATATTTAGTCAAGGACTCGATGAAAAAAACCCCATTCGGGACAGACCAAAACACGGCATAGCTGCCGTTAACCAAAGCGTGCTTGGGAAGCTTAGCGTACAAATCGAGCTCTATGTACTGCCAGAGTCACATTCCTTTGACATCTATACCTCTAAAACCGCATGTGCCGAACAAGCCACACTTTCCGATCACATCCAAACTGTGACCACAAATCATTTTGGTGTGCTATCAAGCACCATAGCGATTGAACAAAGACCGCGATCGATTCTACTCCGTTCAAACGACGACGGTACGATGTGTATTGATGTCACATCGTAAGATCTGAAACGAATCTATCAATCAGCAACAGAAGAAGAGGCATTACTGGCATTGGAGCAGTTTTCAAAGCGTTGGGATGAAAAGTATCCACTAGTCTCTCCAATTCGACGACTCTGATCGATAGTTTATACCTTAATCGCGAGAAACATTTTGCTACGGTTACTAATAAAAAACCACTGTATTGTCCATACAATACCTAACATTGTTATATTTTTCTTTTGAAAATCGTACCGTATCCATTTTCGGAACTTTTCTACTACCGACGAAAAAGTACAACCACAATCCAATAAAATCGTCGATTTTCGATTCATCACGTAATTCCATAATTGAACTGACAATAGCCTCTCCAACTTCAGTCAAATTTCTGGTGTTTTTGTACATATATTTTCCAACGACTGAAGTCCCAATCTCGCCTAGATCGACCAAAGTATATTTTTCTAAAAGTTTTCCAAATTGATCCCCTACTATTGCAAACTTCCTGAAATCATCAACATTGTCTCCACTATACGACTTAATTTCGCTCGCGGCAGAATCTAGAACACTCCTATCTGCTCCTCCTTTTGCTATTGAATTTAGCATAAAGGCTTCAGGAAGCACTAGTTCCCTAGGTACGAACAAGGCGACTCCGAAGCTCACGGCGCTGGATCTCCATACCAAACATGACCGCCTTGTCTATTGCCATCGTGAAAGTGAGCATATCTTCCAGAAGTTGAGCCTGTAGCTCTATCAGGGTGCGGCGCATCTCTTATCGCACTCGTACCACCTGCTCTCGTCGCAACGCCACGCGCATCTCTCGCATTTCGTGTATATACTCCTGACACGTGATCACCTTCTCTCATCAATCTACGCATTCGTGAAATAGCCTGCTTCCTTGAAATTCGTCGACCTAATACAATTTGACCATTCCTGCCAATAGTAGCCTCGAAATATCGCCCTGTTCTACATTTAAGTCCAAGCGGATCTGCCCACAACAGCGTATTTTTTGCGTAAACATATTCATTTTCTCCCCCTTCCAGACCCAATGGATCCTGAGAAACAAAACGTCCTGTGACTGGGTGATAATATCGAAACCGATTGTAGTGTAAGCCGGTTTCTACGTCAAAATACTGCCCTTGAAAACGAAGATTATTCTTACATCTTTCTAACACTACCTTAGCTTGTCCGAAATTGGAGTATTCTGCATACCAAACATCTTCTCCATTAGTATTTGATACTACGAGAGGAGTTCCTACTATGTCAGTTGAAAGATGAAACCATGAATTGTTCGCAAAATATGCCAACGGATAGAACTCGTCAGGCTCATACAAATAAATAGTTATTCCTTGATTCGACGCTCCTCCCTCCAAAAACAAAACATTACCATCCCAATAAAACTCTCTTATTGCTCCCGCCGTACTCTTGAGAACTCGTCTCCCCAACGCATCATACGCAAATGTCGTCACCACCCCATTCACATTAGCCGCGATCATCTGGTTATTGTGGTTATAGGTATAATCAGTTCGGTGATACCCGCCTTTACCACGAAATTCCTGAATCATATTTCCCACGTCGTCATAGACGAAGCGTCGGTCTTCGAAGACGTAGAGCCGGTTTCCTTGTACCTGGTTGGTTTCGCTCCCGGGAGAGCCGAGTAAATTTCCCGCGGGATCATAGTAAAACTGTTCTGGAGTTGGTGATTTAACCTCGCGTAGTTGATCGCGGGGGTCGTAGAAATATTTCATCACACCGCGGGATGCATCGTGGGTCTCGCTGAGATTGCCTGCTTTGTCGTAACGATATTGACGGTGCAACAGACTCTTGCCATTCGCGTCGGTGCGGTGCTGTATCAAGCGCCCGGCGGGGTCATAATCAAAATTGCTTTGCACCGCCCCGCCTTGACGTATTTTTTCACGTCCGAAAACATCCCGTTGCAGATGTATGATCTGCTCATCGTCGAGGTGTATATCGGTAAATAGTCCGTCACAATCGTAGGCAACTTTGATGGTGCGGCCGTCGGGAAGCTTGGTAGCGATACGATTTCCTACGGCGTCGAATTCATGTTCTAGTACATGATCGCCCTGGGTTTCGCCTATTACGTTGCCTACGGGGTCGTATGCATACTCTACTGTGGTCGTAGAGTTAACAGCTTTTGTCAGCCGACCAATCGGGTCATATTCGAAACTGGCGACTTCGTTATCTGAAAAGGATTTCTCTAGCAAGCGACCGACAGCGTCGCGAGTAAACCGGGTTTTGCGATGCGCGCCGTCGCAATGGGTGACTAAGCTTCCGGCCAAGTCATATTGATAGCGTTGTACCCGTCCGTCAAAACCTATTTCGCCAATCAAACGCTCATTAGCATCATATTTTAGTTCATAGATATTCCCGGTCTCATTCTTCAGCTTGATCAGATTCAGCTCGGTGTCGTAGTCATAGTGAAATTCGGTGCCGTCGGCATTGATACGCTTATACAGGCTGGCAGTTCCGCGGTACTCGTATCGTGTTATACGCCCCAATGGATCGGTGAAGCGAACCAGATTGCCTCGTTCATCGTATTGCAAACGCGTTGTGTTGTTTGTTGCGTCAGTGACTTGGACTAGTTGATTCTTTCTGTCGTAGACGAGCAGAGTTTTGGGGCCACCCCTCCCCTCCTGGACCACTGTAATATTACCAAGCGTGTCATACTGATAACGCGTAATCGCCTTCTTGTGACTAACCTCGGCAAGTAGTTCCCCTCGATCGCTCCAAAGCAAACGGGTCTGGTGCTGTAGTGGATTTGTAATCTTTTCCGGTAAACCAAATTGGTTGACCTCGATCTTGGTTTCATTCCCAAGCGGGTCGGTTTGCGATACCAGGTTTCGCTTGTCGTCATATTGATATTGCCAACTCGCGCCAGTGGCGTCGGTAAACTGCGAAAGATTGTGTTTCTCATCAAATTGACGAATCGTTGCATTGTCAAGGGGATCAATTTCCTGCGTCAAACGTCCAAAGTCATCGTAGACATAAGTCGTCTTATTTCCGTTCGGATCGGTCTGACTAATCTTGTTGTTGTCGTCATCATATTCATAAACAATTTCGCCGCCGAGCGGGTCCATCTCGTGGGTGACTAAACCGGCATCATTCCATTCATAGGTGAGCACTCCGCCTTTTGAGTCGGTGACCTCGGTATATTTGTTGAGTAGGTCGTAGCGCAGTTCGCGGTAGTAGATATTGCCGTCGCCCCAGGTTTTTATGCAGCGCGCGGTGTGGTCATGTCCGTCGTATTCAAAATAGAAATTCAGGCCACCGCGCTGCGTTTCTTTGACCAACAGATGATTGTAGTATTCGAAACGAAATGGGTGGTCTTCGGCGTCGCGAATTTCGACGAGATCGTTTTGTTCGCTATAGATGTAGTTGACCAGGTATTGCACTTGGTCCGGGCCGAGATTGGGATTGAGTATGCCAATGGAGTTTATGCGACCGTCGTTTTGCGTGTTGACGATGAGTTCACGTCTGGCACTATCGACTATCTTTACGAGACGCTGACCGTTATATATGAACTGTATCGAATTTTGGTTTGGGTCATTTATTTTGACCAGTGGCCGTTGATTAACATCGTTGACTGGAAGACCGAAGTTGTATTGCAGTCCTGCCAAATCCTCGATTACAAATAATTCACCAACTCGTTTCAGCCATAGTTTCTCACCGCGATGAAAACTTGGTTGATCAATCGATGGAGGAGCGAACTCTACAAATCGTCCATCGCTGGTGCGCAAAATAAAAACGTGATCGTCATTGTATAAGGCCATGTCATAGCTATGATGCCAACCGTGTCCCAGCGGTCCTTCATACGTCGAGGTGCTATACCAGACGCGTTCCCACTTAAAGGGAATCGGTCCGGGTAATTCAAAGTCGACGAAATCGGTATAGAGTTTGCCGGTAGCGATGTCTACTGGATGCCCGGTTACCGCGCAGATGGCTCGGTGTGCGGCATTGCGTAAACGATTGCCACCTGGGATTCTTCTCAATAAGTCATCGGCTTTTCTGCGAAGAAAATCGGATGCTGCTCGCATCGCGCGCCCGATGCGGCCAGCACCACGCTGAAGTCTACGCAACCCTTTTAAACCGGCCATGATGCCGTGCATCGCAATAGCCATCATCGAAATTGTCGGCGCACCACCAACCAGCACCATCGGCCCTGCGGGTATGGGCAACACAACTGTTGTAGGCAACATCAGGCTTTTTGCCTTGGTGCCTTTCTTACCGGGACGCGGTGGCGCGGGCATTCCGACGTCGCTACAACTCAACACCGGCAAGGCGAGATAACTAAAGGGTTCGTCCTCTGCCAACACGGTTGAGCTGCCCATAAAGCACTCGCCTTCATCACCTGCCGGTTTGATAAAGGTCCCGCCAATGGGTATGTGAACGGGAAGTGCTTTGCCTGCCGAGCCCGCTTGTGCGCGTGGTAAACCGTTGACGCTAACGGTCGAGCCAAGTATCGGCACCAAATCCATCGGATCGAAGACCATGCCGACAAAGGGGTGCGGAACGGGTATAGGTGGCACCGGGCCTGGCGGCTGAACAATGTGCACGTCGATGCCAAGCATAGGGTCTAGCATTTTTGCGGCGGGCATCATGGTCAGGCAACTCCTTCCACGGTTTCGCGCCACTGTTGCAAGGCCAGCTCATGCATGCGTTTCTCGACATGATGGTTTAGCCGTGTATCGCGCAACTTTTCTGCTACCCGTTCCAAACCCTGAGCAACAAACGGCAACGTAGTATTTTCCCGCTCGTTCTCTGGAATCCGTTCGCCAAACTCCAGTGCCTTGTTGCCACACTTCCAGGCGTCTTCATATTCCGTGAGTTGCTCATAGCAATAGGCGGCCATGCGCAGGCTCTCGACGATCATGAACGGGTCTTTGACTTTTTTCGCCAGCGGCGCGCTTTGAAGATAAAAGCCAACGGCCTGTTTGTAGTTGGCCTCTGCTAAAAATGCAGATGCGGTGGCCAACTGACTTTGCAGCACGAGTTTAGGCGCGACTTCGTCGCCGGTTTCTTCGGCGGCGAGTGCAACGTGGTAGGAACGCTGATAGGATTGAACGGCTTTCGTGATATCTTTTTGTCCAAGAAAGAGACTACCCAGCCCCATATACACCACACATTGCATATGTGGCCATTGTTGTTGTTCTGCAATTTGAAGAGCCTTGCGTCCGCTTTTTAACGCCGCTCGCAAGTTTCCTTTGGCCGCGGCGGTGTTCATACCGACGAGAAAACGCCGGAAGCGGTTGCCAGGTGCATTCCCTGGTACGTTGCGCGCGACTTCGGTAATAGCGTCTGCCATATTTAAATCGGCATCAACGGTCTCTACCAACTCCTTACCAACGTGAGAGAGTTGACCGTACAATTCCTTATTTTTATTTTCAACGAGAATAATTCGAATAGTTGGTGGCAAATTAAGGGACAGAAATTCAAGTATCCAACGTTGAAAATCCGCAATATCACTATAGTCCCCGGGTACCAGAACCAGTACCAGACATTCGAGCATTTCGGCATGATATTCCTGAAACGACAGACAACACTGAAAGAAGTAATTGGTTCTATTTTGCTCTTGCTGTCTCGCTGGCGGTGACCATTGATTTTTTATATGGTCGTTTCCAAGTTCTTCTTGGCTGGCAGCATACAAATCGATAAGCGCCCTGGCCAATCTCGCGCCATAGTCAGCCTTGCTCTCAAACGATACATCAAACGGGATAAACAGATCAGGCGTAGATCCACCGTCACTGTCTTCCAATTTGATAAACGCCTCGATCATCCTTCTTTCATCGTCGTCGGCACAACACCAACGAAGAACACGGGCATCCTCGTTTTGTGCGAATGCGTTCCACTGGTCGGTTAGCTTGTCGATGCGTTTTTCAATTGGATTCTTTTTGGTCATGTTTGGGCATACTCATCCTTGAATAGGCACTAATTCAGCTTGACGGTCGCGCCGGATATTTCATTTATCGCCTGAGCCGCACTTGTGATTTTTGGTGCACTAATCGTAATACCGGCCGGGTCTATCTTGATCGAACTGCCGCCGACGGTAAGTGTGATCTCACTCGATCCCGTAATCGAAATATTTGCGGCTTCTAGCGAATAGTTCCCACCGACAATGACTGAGTTATTGCCATCGATAGACGCACTGGCGTTACCAGAAACTAAATCGCTCAAATTTCCTGAAATACTGACTGTCTGGCTGCCACCGATCGTTCGAGTCGCGTCACCTGATACCTCGTATTCTTCCGTTCCGGTCACGCCGATGGTGAGGCTTCCCAGCACCTGTTCCGATTTGTCGCCGGATACGGTTCCTGCGTAGTTTCCGTCTATTGACACTTCCTGATTGCCGTTGACCATCTCGGTGTCGTTGCCTTGCACCGTACTTGTACAATTCCCTTTGACGGTACGCGTCTCGTCGCCATCAATAGAGATGCTGTTATTACCCTTGGTGGAATACGAGCCATCGTTTCCGGCACTAAAGCTGTAGTTGTGTTTTGCACTACCAGAGAAATCTTTTTCGGCGTGGATCGTGATTGATTCACTGCCCTTCTTATCTTCGAAACGAATCTCATTGTAGTTGGATGGACTCCCGCCGGTGCTGGATCGACTCTTCCATCCGCTTTGTGTTTTATTCGCGGGCAAATCGTACGGCGGTTTGTTTTCTTCGTTATAAACACTACCCACGACCAAGGGTTGATCGGGATCACCTTCCAGAAAACTGACAACTACCTCATGACCAATACGCGGAAGAAATTGCGCACCCCACTTTTTTCCCGCCCACTGTTGCATCACGCGTATCCAGCAAGAGCTATTTTCGTTTTTCTCACCGATGCGATCCCAGTGAAATTGAACCTTTATACGACCGTGTTCGTCTGTGTATATTTCCTCGCCGCTCGGGCCTACCACGAGAGCAGTCTGTAACCCATGCACAATCGGCTTGGGTGTTTTCGAAGGTGGTCGAAACACGATGTCAGAAGGAATGCACTGAAACTTATTGTGATAGTCAAAGGCACCTCCTCGCCCCCTGTCATACGAATTCTCCCGCATATAGTGACTAATCGTAGTGATTACATATTCCTGATCTTGTTCTTCTGCTATTTCGTGGCGCGTTAATGTAAACGTGCCGCCTGGAAGAAAGCTGCGGTAGGTTCCGGCAGCGAAGACGGTGTGATATTTCGTTTCTTCCTCTTCCATGCGTATGCGCGTCAGGGCCTCGCCTTCGTCACGGTCAATAAAGGCACCGGGATACCCATAATTTTCGAAGTTAGCGATAGCCGGTAGGTCGACGATGGATGTCACCGAGTTGAGCAGCGAGGTACTGGGTATGAGAAAGTTATAGTCGCTTTGCGACCATTTTCCGGGTATTAAGTGGCGCTGTCGAAACCAGTCATTTAGATGATCATCAAATCCACCCGATTCAAAATAACGGGCCTCGTTCTCTTCACAGTTATGGTAAGAAACAACAGAGTCGCCCAGCACCAGTGTGTGTTTTCCTCCCTCATGTCGGAAATAATAGAAGATTCCCTCTTCTTCCAGTAGGCGAGACACAAAACGAAAATCCGATTCCCGATACTGGACTGTGTACTCCCGTTGGCGAAACGTTCGTTGTGTCTGGAACTCAAAGTCATTGAAACCACGTGACTGAAAGACGTTTTCAATAATGGTTTTCGCATCGCTTTGCTGAAATATCCGGTTATCCGTGTAGTAGGACAACAAATACAACCAGGGAACCAGCTCTGCCTGGTAAATGCGATGCCCCGACGAATGCCGCTCTCCAGCAACAAACTGATTGATATAGCCATTGAAAACGCGCGACGTAGCACTGTTTTCCGCCACCGTGATATCGACACTTGATCCAACAATATCATTGGGATCGATATCATTATTGTGCGACAACATTTCCAGTTGAAAAGAAAACGGGCGAGAGAGATGTTCAGCACCACTCATGGACATCAACAGAAGTTCATCGCTGCCCAATGGTGTACTAATCGAAATAAATCTGCCGTCCTGGCTAAGTATCGGTGGCATAGTTGAGTGCTCTCTATCATTCCCTAAAGAGAGAATAGCGGCCCCGCTATTCACAACACTACTATCGCGTGTTTATGGATAAAATAGCTGTGACTTATTGCACAAGCGGCACCGAATAATTTCAAATATGATACGAATGCAAAGAAATAAATAGTACCTTCGTACTACAAATTCCGTAGGAGATTCACTATAGTTTTTCGATGGTCAGATGATAAATACCGTTGATCTCTAGATACCCTCAAGATCTAACTCACCCAGCCCCAATTCACTCGTAGACGAGCCGGAAAATTCTCTCATATTGCGTTGAAACCCTGGCTCTAGTGGCAACACCATTCGATCCATGGTCCAGTGTCCGTGAATGGTTACTTCTAATCCAGTAATATCAGTTCGCCGGGGAAAATATCGATGTGCCCATGCTTGCAGTGTCGAGCGTGAGGTTGCGCGCGCGTCGCGCAAGCGTAGTGATCGAGCCGGGCCAGCACTCACATGAAAACCTACGTGACCGCCGTCAATTGTATAGAGCTGTCCCTGCCCTCCCTGAGAATAGCGATCATAGTCGTAGGCATTATCTTCATGGAAACTGGCCGGTACCCAGCCGTAACGCACGCGAGGCCCACCGACAACTTGGCAAGCAAAGAAACGTTGAATGGCCGACAAAGTAGATTCATAAGATCCTACCTCGCACGCGACGAGTTCAACTCTTTGTAGGTGAAGATCTACAACTCGCTGCCGCAGTCCACGCAAGTTCGCAATCTGTGTCTCGGTCAGAAATAACAGCGGAACGAGCTCGGCATGACTGCGCCGACTGCACAATAGATTTAACACGTCGGAAGTCAATTCCGGATCGTTGGCTGAATTGCTGCAACCAAGTGGAATATTCAGCGCCTGGGTCAAGCCGTGACTGACGATGACCAGGTTGTCGCCTGCAGTGCAATTTTCGACAATACCTGACAACAGTTGTTGTAACTGCAAGTTGGCAATATCGAATACCTTTTGTGTATTGATCGGCAGCGTACGCGAATTGGCTATTGGAATATAGCGGCAGGAGCGGAGGTAATCTCTCGCCATTGGGAAGTTATCTTGATCAACAATACTCACCGTAGCCATCAGTGCGTGTGCTCCCTTTTTCTGAATTTTCCTCAACGTAACGGAACGTGTGATATGTGTAACGCTATCGCGGATGTTACTTTAATCATTTATATACGACGAAAAGCAAATCGTTGAAAGGCAATTTCGCACAAAATGACTGTCGGTGAAAATATTCGTGACTACACGTCCGACTGGATACCCCATGTCGCATGACATACTCAGGATAATTTTCCGGTTTTAACTAACGCATTTACTTTTTCTGTTGGTTTGGTCTACACTGCCATTCTTTGTTCTATTGACAGTTGGTGCTTATCGTTACTTCATAGCGATTACCGGGACATCTAAATTGGGAAGGTGTCATGATAAAGAGCAGTGTCAGCAAACATGACGAACGCATTACCGTATTATTTTGCCTGGTGGTGCTCGCACCGCTAATTGCCACGCTGTTTGTCGTGGGCTATGGGCTGGTGGTGTGGCTGTTGCAGTTGGTAATGGGACCACCGGGGAGTTGAGGCGCGTGGATATTCAACGTCGAAACTGGCTTCGCGGTCGTTTATCTGCCAAACATATTCCGCTTCTACCACCCTGGTCTATTTCATATGACTTGTTCGTCGAACAATGCACGCGTTGTCATGCCTGTATTGAGAGTTGCCCGGAACAAATCATCGTTAAAGGTGAATCGAACTATCCGAATCTGGATTTCACTCGTGGCGAATGCACTTTCTGCACTCAGTGCGCGAACGCCTGTCCCGAGGGTTTATTCACGGACACGGGCCGCGATCAAGCTTGGTTTTATAAGGCGCAGATTGATGAGCACTGTGTCACCCAATCGGGAGTCATGTGCCAGACCTGCCGTGATCATTGCGAAACCGGCGCAATCACATTCAGGCCGCGTTTAGGACAAGTCGCACAGCCATCAATAGAAACGGAAAACTGCAACGGTTGTGGTGCCTGCGTAAAGAACTGCCCGGTATCCGCCATCTCTGTTCACGAACCGAAACACCACGCTGCTCAGGAATCCGCACATGCAAGCAGTTAAGGACGTCGCCCATATCTCCAGTGTGATCGTGCATTGTCTGCCACAGCGCTTTGATCAACTACTGCAGCGTATCTCAATGCTGGATTGTTGCGAAATCGGCGCCCACAACGGTAGTGACAAGTTGATCCCGATACTGGAAATGGCAACCGAATCTGGAATCCTCGATACCCTACGCGAAATCGAGGCAATGGAAGGCGTGATCAGCGCAACCATGGTTTATCACCAGATCGACGAAGAGGATGAGGAGGTCTTACCGTAATGAGTCTTACACGTCGTGGTTTTATAAAAGCTAACGCGCTCGCCACCGCCGCGGCCGCTGCCGGAATTACTTTACCCACGCATGCGGCCAACCTGGTCACCCACGCGTCGAAGAATAAACTCAAATGGTCGAAGGCCGCGTGTCGCTTTTGTGGTACGGGTTGCAGCGTCAATGTTGCTGTTAAAGACAATCGCGTCGTCGCCACCCATGGCGACATCAACTCTCCAGTCAACAAGGGCCTCAACTGTATCAAGGGCTACTTTCTGTCGAAAATCATGTACGGCAAGGATCGTCTACAGACACCGTTACTGCGTAAAAAGAACGGTCGATACGACAAGGATGGCGATTTCACGCCGGTGTCCTGGGACGAGGCCTTTGACGTGATGGAAGAAAAATTCAAGGCCGCGTTAAAGGAAAAAGGGCCCAAGGGCGTTGGCATGTTCGGCTCGGGCCAGTGGACGGTTTGGGAGGGCTATGCCGCCAGCAAATTGATGAAGGCCGGTTTTCTCTCCAACAATATTGACCCCAATGCGCGACACTGTATGGCCTCGGCCGTAGGCGGGTTTATGCGTACATTCGGTATCGATGAACCGATGGGCTGTTATGACGATTTTGAACACGCGGACGCGTTTGTACTTTGGGGTTCAAATATGGCAGAGATGCACCCCGTATTGTGGATGCGCATTACCGACAGACGACTGAGTTATGAACATGTAAAGGTGGCCGTGCTCTCGACGTATGAACACCGCTCGTTTGATCTGGCCGACTTACCCATCGTGTTTACGCCGCAAACCGATATGGCGATACTCAATTACATTGCCAATTACATTATCCAGACCGGGCGCGTGAACAAAGATTTCGTGGCCAAACACGTCAACTTTCGTATCGGCAATACCGACATCGGCTACGGTTTGCGCCCGGAACATCCTCTGGAAAAGCGCGCGGCCAACGCCAAAAACGCAGGCGGTTCCAAGGCGAGTAGCTTTGACGAGTTTGCCAAGTTTGTTTCCACATACGACGCCGACTATGTGTCAAAACTCTCCGGCGTGTCTGCAAGCAACTTGAAAAAACTTGCAGAACTCTATGCCGACCCCAACACCAAAGTCATGTCCTTATGGACGATGGGCGTTAACCAACACACCCGCGGCGTGTGGACCAATAACATGATCTATAACATCCATCTGTTGACCGGAAAAATTTCGACGCCGGGCAACAGTCCGTTTTCACTCACCGGACAGCCTTCGGCCTGTGGCACCGCCAGAGAAGTAGGCACCTTTGCCCATCGCCTTCCTGCCGATATGGTAGTCAATAAACCCGAACATCGTGAGATAGCGGAGAAGAAATGGAAACTGCCCAAGGGAATTCTTCCCGGCTGGGTGGGTGCCCATGCGGTGTTGCAAAATCGTCAACTCAAAGACGGTGAAATCAATGCCTACTGGGTGCAGGTAAACAACAACGTGCAGGCCGCGGCTAATATGGTTGAGGAAACCCTGCCCGGTTATCGCAATCCGAAAAACTTTATCGTGGTCTCCGACGCCTATCCCACCGTCACCGCACAGGCCGCCGATTTGATCTTGCCGACGGCGATGTGGGTAGAGAAAGAAGGTGCCTATGGCAATGCGGAGCGACGCACACAGTTCTGGCATCAAATGGTCGACGCGCCGGGTGAGTCGAAATCCGATTTGTGGCAACTGGTGGAGTTTTCAAAACGCTTTAAGACCGACGAGGTATGGCCGGCAGCGGTACTCAACAAGAACAAAAACTATAAAGGCAAAACCCTGTACGATGTTTTGTTTGCCAATGGTCAGGTAAACAAATTTCCCTTGTCGGAAATGGATGCCGATTACAACAACCAGGAAAGCAAACATTTTGGTTTTTACATACAAAAAGGTTTGTTCGAGGAATATGCCTCCTTCGGCCGCGGCAAGGCGCATGATCTCGCGGATTTTGATCGTTATCATCAGGAGCGCGGTTTGCGTTGGCCGGTCGTCGATGGCAAAGAAACCCGTTGGCGTTTTCGCGAAGGCAGCGACCCCTATGTTAAAAAAGGCAAAGGCTTCGAGTTTTATGGCAAGCCTGACGGTAAGGCGGTAATCTTCGCCCTGCCCTACGAGCCACCGGCAGAGTCACCCGACAAACAATACGATCTGTGGCTCTCAACCGGACGCGTACTCGAACACTGGCATTCCGGTTCGATGACACAGCGCGTACCCGAGCTCTATCGCGCCTTTCCCGATGCGGTGGTCTTTATGCATCCGCAAGATGCCCGTGACCGTTCCCTGCGCCGCGGCGATCAAGTCAAAATACAATCCAGACGCGGAGAAATGTTGACGCGTGTGGAAACCCGAGGAAGAAACAAACCACCCAGGGGCCTGGTGTTTGTGCCCTGGTTCGACGCGAGCCAGTTGATCAATAAGGTAACACTCGATGCCACCGATCCGATCTCGAAAGAAACGGATTACAAGAAATGCGCCGTGCGCATTGTTAAGGCATAGGGGGCATAACATGAAATATCTTTTCGCTCTTTACGTCGTCGGTGTTTTTCTAAGTCAATCGGTGCTTGCCGACGATAATGTTGCGACGTTGCGCAAACATGCGCTGCCCACGCAACAGGACACACCGCCCATCGCGCCGGTACTTAATGAAGACATAAAGCGCAAACGTAATTACCCGATGCAACCACCGACGATACCGCACAAGATCGACAATTATCAGGTGGACATACGCTCAAACAAGTGTCTCAGTTGCCACAGCCGCAAACAGACGGAACAGAGCCAGGCACCGATGGTAAGCGTTACCCATTACATGGACAGGGACGGTAATTTTCTCGCCGATGTTTCACCGCGACGCTATTTTTGCACCCAGTGCCACGTCATACAGACCAATGCGAAACTGCTGGTGGATAACGAGTTTAAAGACATGGATGAATTGCTAAACGATAAGGCCGCTCGATGAAGGACTGGCTAAAAAAAGAGATCAAGTGGCGTTGGCACATTCTACGTAGTCCCACCCAACACTACGCGCTGGGCTTTCTGGTCATGGTCGGTTTTTTCGCCGGTATTATTTTCTGGGGTGGATTCAACACCGTATTGGAGTTCACCAACACCGAGGGTTTTTGTATCGGTTGTCACGAAATGCGCGACAACGTCTATCAGGAGTTGCAAACCACCATCCACTTTGCCAATCGTTCCGGCGTACGCGCCAAGTGTGCCGACTGCCACGTACCCCACGACTGGACGTCCAAACTCGCGAGAAAGATGCAGGCCTCAAAAGAGATTTGGGGCAAGGTGTTCGGCACGATCGATACCCGCGAAAAGTTTTTGGATAAGCGGCGCGAACTGGCGGAGCACGAATGGGCCAGACTAAAGGCCAACGATTCGCTTGAGTGTCGTAACTGCCACAATTTTGAATACATGGATTTAACCCGACAAAGCCAGCGCGCCTCCGCACAACACGACCGGGCACTCAGTGGCGGTGATAAAACCTGTATCGATTGCCACAAGGGTATCGCCCATCGACTACCGGATATGGAGGGGGTTGAGGGGTGGTGAGGGGTGAGCTCAACAACCGCTTCAAATCGTTTCCAAAGACACCACTTCCTGATCGACAAACCCTGCATGTTTTCTAAGTGCGGGCAGTAGTAGTTGGTCGGCGAACAGGCAGCGTGTGAACGAATCGCCTCCCGCCATTCATCGCGATAGAGTGGCTTTTGTGGTCGGTTCAACCAACTGCGTACAAGCGGCCCGGCCTTTTCCTGAAAAATGATTGCGGCATTTGTGCTATCTCTTCTCGGCTATGCCCGGATTTCTTTAAACTGTAAATCTGGTATCGTTCATAAGTTCTTCATCTCTTGCGGGGAGAAGCCTGACTTTACCAGTTGACCTCTCTATTACCAATTGCACCTACTATCCGTATCCGCCAAATGGTATCTATCTAAATTTATGTAATTTATTCCTCGACTAGAGCGAGGAAAAATTTATTTACTTTGACAACGACAAGATATAATACATTTTCAAACCAGGGTCTTCCTGGCGAAACGCTTTCGCGCTACTTTGCACCCATCTGGTGATAAATTCTCCAATCTGTGAAGCGCTTACATTGTACTCGCCACTGTTTGGTTCGAAGAAATACATATCATCCTCATCAAACGCAAAACCAATCGCGTGGCGAGCATTCCCTTGTTGATATGCGAAGACAAAAGGTCGTTGAGACACACCACCATAATTTTTATAGAAAAGATTGATCACAGAAGCCAGATCATCACTGCTGCATTCTGTCTTCTTTCGTATCTTCATTTCAATTTTGCCAACATGCGGCATGTACTCTCGCATGCCGCCAAGAAAGTTAATTGATGTTTGTATTTGGCTATTTCGAGAATGTTCATTGCGAGGTGCTGGTGTTGGCGTTGCGCTTGAGTAAGACCAATCGCGAAACTCTTCAAAAGTGCGCCCCTCCCACTGTCCTATACGTTGAAACAAATGCATCGCGTCTTCGTATTTCAGATTTTCAACAGCGGAGTAACTGCCCCATGACTGAGTGCTTTCGCTATATTGAAGATCACCCCAAATAAGCGCAGCCGCAAAACACACACCGTCTTGAGCCGACACCTGAGTTCGGCTCCTTCCCATACCGCTGGCATTGTTATTCAGGTTGGCCGCTTTTAGGACGCTCTGATTCCAGTCCTCAGTTTTCCATTTACTTATTTGCTCGTATGACATCCTTATCCTCCAAAAATAATATTGTAGCTTTGCGATAGCGACATACTGTGAGTGACAACAATCGTTTGAAAACGAAACAGCGTTGATTTGTAGTATAGAGGCATGGGCAAGGAAGTAGTTGTAAGCTACATCACAACAAATGCTAAAAGTTATAGAAATAGTTGTATAACCATCGGAACCAAAATCCAGCGGGCACAACAAAACCAGTTGAACACTGCGGCTGAAGGACATCCGTCGGGTTCCCAAAGAATATTTAGGTTTGATCCCTTAAGACGAAAGGAACCCAAGATCTACAACTTTAGCAAGACAAGCTTACTTCTACCCCTTTTTCTTGTTCAATGCCCCAAATGGCTTCTGAACACAGGATTCCGGTGTATTAGTTTCGCTATTGCCGATTCAAATAAGATACAGAACAACGACTACAAACCCTCGCCAACAACTATAATCGAAAAGATTGACGATGCATCCCTCGACTGTTTTCCCCCTATAGCCATGACTGTTTCTCAACATCTAGCGCAATCTCAACCCTTTCGCTAGCAGTTAACGCAGGCTCTGTAGTCATGGCTTGCCTCCCTCCCCTGATGAGAAACCAAATGGCCAGCGACATCTCTCCGAATATGCTTGGGATAGCAACCAGCATCAGGAAGTAATCCGCATAGGCTTCGTAGTCCAGAAGTGTGAAGTGCGCAACAGTATCAATCATATACATCATACCCGCTATCATGAGAAAGACGGTAATAAATTTTGGCCCATCTATTATGTTTGCAAGAACAATCAAGTGGACACCAAAGAAGAAAAGACCGATTAGCCAAATAGTGTTGAATTCATCGACTTTTTTGAGGATTTCATCCGCAGTGTCCAAACCAAACACAGCGGGCAGAGAGAATATGGCAACACCCATAATTACCGCATGCATCATTCTAAAGAGCGTGCTTAAAATGGATAGCGGATTCTTTTTGTATAACTCAAATAGCGTCCATGCCACCACTACATCGAAAACCACAGTAATCAAAAAGGCAACAATACCAGCACTTACCATTGCTGGGGATTGTTGCACCATCGTTATCGGATCATTGAGCAATGATTCGACAACAAAAAAGTTAGCAAATATTGCCGCAAAGAAAATGACTAGATAACTCAGGCCAGTGGTCACGGCGTATTTTCTTGATGCGTTTGTGATGTTCATTTTGACTCTCCAATAATCAATATGAGGTGGTTTTACACAACGATAACGACATTGCCCTTTTTGTGTCCGTTGTCGATGTAGTGCGGTATTTAAAAGCTTTCATAGTTTTCTTCCCCGTTTTTGAATGATGGTGTCGTACTTGAACAGAAGTGTTAGTGCGCAATAACGCTGCGTCTGTCAAAGTCATTGTTCGAGTAGTTAAAACCTTTGACGATCAACCACACACTTAGCGCAAGTTCGAACAACCCGCCGGGAAACCAACTTCGACTTATACAACAAGGTGCAAAACATCAGTCCGCCCATGCCCCATATCGCCATATCGATCTGGTAGCAAAGAACCCACCTTGTTTGAGAACAGTAACTTAAAAACAACATTGCCTTGTATCAACGCTAAGTTCCTGTCTTTCAAATACCGTGTAGTAATTATCGACCATGCAATGTAGTATGCATATTCCGAATTTTTGTATATAACGCATGCAAAAACGTATGGATTGGCGATCGGTAAATTTTGACTGGAATCGGGCAAGAGCCTTTCTCGTTACGGCGGAAGAGGGAACATTATCTGCGGCCGCACGTGCCCTGGGAATGACGCAGCCCACCTTAGGTCGTCAGGTTACGGCTCTGGAAAAGGAATTAGGCGTTATCCTTTTTGAGCGAGTAGGATTAGGGCTGGTACTGACACCCAGCGGGCTAGATTTGTTGGAACATGTTCGCGCCATGGGCAACGCGGCAAATCAGGTGTCATTGACAGCGAGTGGTCAGACACAAGACCTGGAAGGCAACGTCTGCATATCCGCGAGTGAGGTTTACTCGGCATACATACTTCCCCCAATCATTGCCAAACTTCGCCTAATCGAACCGAAGATACAGATCGAGATTGTTGCCAGCAATCAAGAAAGCGACTTGCGACGACGCGAGGCAGATATCGCCCTGCGCAACTTCGAACCCACACAGCCCGAATTGATCGCAAAAAAAATCAAAGATGTCTCGGCACGTTTCTATGCAACAAAAAAGTACCTGGACCGCGTCGGCCTACCTAAAACGATTGAACACCTGCAACAGCTCAACTTCGTCGCCTTTGAAAGCCCAATGATGTTGATTAATCATCTCAAGCAAATAGGCCTGAATCTTTCTCTTCGTAATTTTCCCATCGTCACTACCAGCTATTTGGTCCAATGGGAATTGGTAAAACAGGACTTAGGCATCGGCATGATGCCTGAGGAAATTGGCAATGCCGACCCTTTGGTCCAACAAGTGCTTCCCGACTTTCCGCCCATCGTATTCCCAATCTGGTTGACCACCCACCGAGAGCTTCGTACCAGTCGCAGGGTGAGGATTGTTTTTGATTTATTGGCGAGTGAGCTCTAGCGCTATTATGGAAGGTTTATTGGGGCTATTTCATCAATCGCGCCTATGCTCGTCCCGGCACGTCGATAAACTGGGAAGGCATTTTACTTGGTCTCCAACATCTGAGTAAAACCACCCTTCATCTTGGCAGTGTCTCCGCATTAAACCAACAAGGTCTTGCACATTACCTCAGCCTGGAAGGAGATTCTGTCATCCACTTGTGGGGACAGGATACTCCCCCGACATGGATGGACACACTCCAAACAAATTTCCAATGGGCTTTCCACAGGAAAAAGCTATTCCGATCTGACTCTGAAAAAGCATGGATCAACTTGCCAACAAAAATACGGGACTGGACCATCCGCGCTTCGGCACCAGAGCGCGCATTACTGGAGGTCCTCAGTGAGGTTGATGAAACTCCGTCATCATTCATCTTCTCCGCAGAGCTGTTTGAGGGTATGACGATGGCCAGGCCTGCTGTTATCAATCAGTTGCTACAAAATTGTACTCACAACAAGGCAAAGCGGCTTTTCCTTTTTCTGTCAGAGCATTTTAACTATCCATGGGCAAAGAAAATCAATTTTGATGACGTAGACCTTGGCAAAGGAAAACGACTCGTGACGAGAGGCGGCATCTATAACAAGAAATACCAAATCACCGTGCCGGAGAATTTTCGTGCTGGATAGAAACAATCCACATTATCGCCAAGTCGAATTACTTGTACGTGTCTTACCTTTAGTGGCTCAAGAAAAACTTTTTGCACTAAAAGGTGGAACTGCCATCAACCTTTTTGTCCGCGATTTACCTCGTCTTTCCGTAGATATCGATTTGACCTATTTGCCCATCGATGAGAGAGACACAGCATTACTTGCGATAAATGATGGCCTGGCGCGGATTTCGACCCAAATTACTCGAGTCGAGAAAGGCGATCCCAAATGCGGTATCGGCGTCGTTTTTGAGTTATCCGCTTTGGTAGGAGTGAAACTCTTCGATGAGGCTAGCTCTGCCCTAACCCACCACATCAAGCAGGTCGAAGATAAGCTCGCTCTTCTGCCCAAAGCGGTACATAAAAAGACCAAGTCCGTAGATGATGATTTCTAAACAGCCGCATATCCAAGCCTTTGTCTGGATCTGGTTACCTGGTGAATCCGAGCCTGTTGTCACAGGTAAACTAACACTGGAAGGAAAAAACCTGCTCTTCAACTATGGCAAGAGTTACCTGAATCGCGCCAATGCCATCGCCATATATGATCAAGAACTGCCATTAAAACCGGGCGTTCACGCGCTTTTTGCAGGATTGAGTATGCCCAACTGTATTCGGGATGCTGTGCCCGATGCTTGGGGACGTCGTGTGCTAATTAATCGTTTGCTTGGCCTAAAGGGTGAGCAAGCCGGAAACACTTCCCAACTAGACGAACTAAGCTATCTACTTTAGTCCGGCTCTGACAGAATTGGCGCGTTGGATTTTCAAAAGTCAGCCACTGAATACGTGCCGCGATTTGCAAACAATGCCCCCCTCGAGGAATTACTCGCTGCTGCGGAAATGGTCGAAAAAGGTATTCCGCTTACTCGGGAACTAGAGCAGGCTTTGCATCACGGCACTTCTATTGGTGGTGCGCGTCCTAAGGCTTTAATCGAAGACGGTAAGAAGCAACACAAGCGATGCTTATTTCTGACGGTAACCGGATGAGTCGTTTAAGCACATGCCTGGAAACGGCTCATAATTTTCTCCTATCTCAGGAAGATGCTCGTGAAATTATGGATCACCAAGTTTCGGTAATAGAAAAAAATTGGAATATAGTTTGTGACGAGGCCGATCTGAATCCAACCGACCGCGCATTATTCTGGAGGCGACAATTCTTGAATCCGTTTGCCTTTGAGGGATATCGAGATTAATTCGGAAAAAGGGAAAAAGGTCGCATCTGTTAGTTTGTCATTTCGAGTGGATTACTGAAAGACAAGCGCAATCCGGACCGTGCTGGAAAATAGTTAAAAACGGAAATTACCTAAATTGAAACCTAAAAACGAAAAAAGGGTTAGCTTTTTGAGCTAACCCTTTGAGAATAGTGGCGTCCCCAAGGGGATTCGAACCCCTGTTACCGCCGTGAAAGGGCGGTGTCCTAGGCCTCTAGACGATGGGGACGCTGAAAAAAGGTTTTTCAACCAAAGTCGGCCTAGTAAAACTGGTACTTCCGTAATCTGGTGGAGCTAGCCGGGATCGAACCGGCGACCTCTTGCATGCCATGCAAGCGCTCTCCCAGCTGAGCTATAGCCCCGAAAGAGACGCGCATTTTACGTATGCGAATGAGTGGGGTCAAGCGAAAAATTTTATTCTTCAGGAATTTTTCGCTTCGATGTAAGCCACCGCTTTTTCTATACGAGACAAGCTCTTATCCCGCCCTATGAGATAAACGGTTAAGTCCAGATCCGGCGTGGGCGCACCGCCTGTCACGGCCAGACGCAAGGGCATGCCGAGCTTGCCAAAGCCAATTTCCAGCTCAGCAACGGTCTGTTCCATAGCGGCATGGATGGCCTCGCGAGTCCAATCCTGTAGCGCCATCAGCTTGACCTTAATATTGTTCAACACCTCAACGGCCTCGGGTTTAAAGGCCTTTTTCGCGGATTTTTCGTCAAAACCATCCAGGTCTTGGTAATAAATCCGGCACTGCTCGGCCAGCTCAATCAGGGTTTTGGTACGCTCGCGCTGGGCCTTTATCACTTCGAGGATATCCGGGCCCTCGGTTGGGTCGATGCCGACATTGCCCAGGTGATAGCTCAGGTGGTGCAACACGTGGGCAGGCTCGCTGTTCATAATATATTGGTGATTAATCCACAGCAGCTTGTCTGGGTTAAACGTCGACGGCGCGCGATTGATGGCCTTAACCTCGAATAACTCGATCATTTCATCAATGGAAAACAGTTCCTGGTCACCATGCGACCAACCCAGACGCACCAGGTAATTGACCAGTGCCTCAGGCAAAAAGCCTTCTTCACGATATTGCATCACGCTCACCGCTCCGTGGCGCTTGGACAAACGCTTGCCATCGGAACCCAGAATCATAGGCGCATGGGCATATTGTGGCAGTTTCGCGCCCAAGGCCTTGAGGATATTGATCTGACGCGGGGTATTATTGACGTGGTCATCGCCACGGATAACGCAATCGATCTGCATATCCATATCATCGACGACTACCGTCAAATTGTAGGTCGGCGTACCGTCGGAACGGGCGATGATCAGGTCATCCAGTTCGGCGTTCTGTACTTCGATACTGCCCTTGACTAGGTCATCAAATACGACTGACCCCTCAGTGGGGTTCTTGAAACGAATGACCGGCTCCACTCCATCACGCGGCTCGGTACGATGACGGCAACGTCCGTCATAGCGTGGCTTTTGTTTGTTGGCCATTTGCTCTTCGCGCATGGCTTCCAGCTCTTCTTTACTGCAATAGCAGTAATAGGCATGGCCGTCGTCCATGAGTTTTTTGATGATTTCTTCGTAGCGATCGAAGTGATGGGTCTGGTAAAACGGGCCTTCGTCGTATTCCAGGCCTATCCAGGTCATGCCCTCAAGGATGGCGTTCACCGATTCCTGGGTCGATCGCTCGCGATCAGTGTCCTCGATACGCAATATAAAACGTCCGCCATGTTTGCGCGCATGCAGCCAGGAGAACAGCGCGGTACGGGCACCACCAATATGAAGATAACCGGTAGGACTAGGGGCAAAACGGGTTTTAATGCTCATTGATCTAGGCATTCCTGTGGCGTTGACAAGCCGCATATTCTATCGGCAGACATCAAAATGTACAGTGCCGAAAACCGAGGACCATTCTAAATTTCCCTTGCGACACAACCGATATGCTTATGAAAGCCGAACTCTGTCCGGCTGTCAGGCGCACGCGCGCAGAAAGATACTGGCAAGAAACATTGATGAAACCAAGGCTATAGAGACACTTTTGGCGTATGAAGATTAACCTGCCAATTACTGGCAAACGAGTCCCTATCCCGGAAGATTGCGTCATCATCTCCATCACCGATGAGAAGGGGATCATTCGCTATGTCAATGAACAATTCGTTGAAATCAGTGGTTTCACGCGCGAGGAGCTATACGGGAAAAGCCACAATATCGTGCGCCACCCGGAAATGCCACCAGAGGCCTTTGAAGACCTCTGGGTAAACCTGAAACAGAACAAACCATGGCTAGGTGTTATCAATAATCGTTGTAAAAATGGCGACAATTATTGGGTCGAAGCCTTTGTCTGCCCGAACTATGAAGATGGCGTTCACGTTGGCTACCAATCCGTACGGGTAGCCCCGCGCGAACAAGACGTTAAACGCGCAGAGAAACTATACCGGTATGTCCAGCGACGGAAGAAACTCCCCGGATTCGGCTGGCGCAGCCTGTCCCTGTCGACCAAGTTCTTTTCCATATATACCAGCGCGCTCTCCCTGTGCGGTGTCGCTGGCTATTTTAGCTATCTGTCGCAGTCGATATTTCCGTTAATGCTCGGCTTTGCTCTGTCCGTCGCACTCAGCGTTTTAGGTACACGCCTGGTACTCAGAACGCTGAAAAGCGTGGCGAGAGAGTCCCGCGAGATCGTCGACAATCAGATCTTTCGCCATGCCATGACTGGGTATGACGATGAATTAGGGCAGATTTACAGCGCCCTACTCATGCAAAAGGCGAAGCTGCGCACCCTACTCGGCCGTGCGGAAGATTCAGGGCAAGATCTCAATGACGTTGCTGTCAATATGTCGAACACTTCGCAACTCGCTAGCCTCGGACTCAATGACGCCAGTGATGAAATCACGCAGATCGCATCGGCTATCGAGCAAATGTCACATAGCATCAGCCTGGTAGCGGCAAATATTCAAGAGGCTGCAATGGCAGCAAATAAAACCAAACTCGAAACCGATGAAATCAACATCGCGGTCACAAGAACCATCAGCATAATCACCACCTTGGAGACAGAAATCCGCGAGGCCTCCAGCACCATCAACCACCTTAAAGAGGATGCCAACCAGATCAGCACGATTGTGAATGTTATTAACGAGATCGCGGACCAAACCAATCTGCTGGCGCTCAACGCCGCTATTGAAGCAGCGCGAGCAGGAGAAAGCGGACGCGGATTCGCAGTGGTGGCCGATGAAGTGCGCTCGCTGGCCAGTCGAACCACGCAATCGACCCAGGAAATTCGCGCGATGATCGAGACCCTGCAACATTCAGCAAACGGCGCGGTCGACACCATGAGCGATGCGCTAATGGCCTTGGACAGTAGCGTGCATAACGTCACTGAGACCGCAGACCATATAGCCAAAGTCTCTGACTCTACCAACCGTATCAGCGAAATGAACTCCAGCGTCGCCGCTTCTGCAGAACAGCAAAATAGCGTGGCGAAAGAAATCAGCAACAGCATACAGAACATCAACGCATCGGTTATCCAGGTGTCCCACAGCGCCAAACTCGCCTCTGAGGCCAGCACCCGTGTTAAAACCATGGCCGGCCGTCTCAGCGATATGATCAAACAAATCGATAATTAGACGCCTGGAACCTATGTCGCGTATACTTGTCTACCTTTTTGCTTCAGGGGACGACATGGCTTCGACGTGGGTAGTGAAACCTGAGGTGCATGCCGAGGTGCGGTTCCTCGTAAATCCACTGCAAAACTTATAGTTGCCAACGACGACAACTACGCTCTAGCTGCTTAATAACCAGCTTAGTGCCCTCGGCCTGATGTGTGCCTGTACACTCAGTCAACCGGGGTCGACTCTTACAGGATCGCGATGAAAGATGTCTGGGCTGGATTCGCTAAAACTTAACTAGACTCGCTGCTGGTCTTCCCTGCCTGTGGGGTAGCCTTCAGCTAAATTAATTTGCAGGATAAGCATGTAGAGCCAAAGGCGGAGGACTTACGGACGCGGGTTCGATTCCCGCCGTCTCCACCAAACGACAAAGGGCTGCCGACTAGGCAGCCCTTTTTTGTTTGGTGGAGACGGTGTGGATGAGAATCCACGTTCCGGGTTTGCCCTGATCAAAAAACGAAAAAGATGCACTTTATCTTTTTTGTTTTTTGATAGGGTACGCATAATGAAGCGCGAAGCGATTCTATGTGCCGAATATCTTCCCTACCGCTGGACAAAAAAAATAAAACCATCATTCGTGACTACATCCGCTTAACGCCACGAAACGGAAAATATTCGGTATTACAAAAACAATTAAGAATGGCGTTTGAGGAGGGAGTGCTTGCTATAAAGGCAAACAGGTAGAACAACCACTAGATTTTTTACGCCGCTTTCGCGACATTATCAATTTCAGCTTTCAATACATCTCTATGCACAGGCTTTTGCAAAGCCTTACCGATTTTTTCGATTTCTTTTTTCATATCCTGGTGTTCATTCAAGTCGTAACCGGTGACGAACAGAAATCCCACTTTTGAACTGACTTCGCGAATTTGCTTTGCCACGGCCAATCCATTGCCATCACCAAGTAACAAATCCATAATCACCAGGCCAAAACCTGAGGGGTTGGACTGAATCGTACGTAAGGCCGCTGCCCCATTGTCGTTGATCGTCGCTTCGTAGCCACAATGCAGTACAATGGAAGCGGTAATTTCCGCACACAAGATATCGTCGTCGACTATCAGGACTCGCATTTTTTCGGACCTTTCCTGCACTTTTATAGGTAACACCTGAAAACAAGTAAATCATTTTCCGATAAGGGCTTGAGCTAGGAAGCCTAACAACTTCCAAAACCAACGTCGGACAACAGTATGGTTATCGGTGCCGCAAACTGCCACATTGAGTCATCGGCAAAGATGTTACAAAACGAAACAAAACACGGTCTAAAATAATTAAACGTTTTGCCAACTTTTAAGCAATATTTTTCCTAAAGCGGCCGATATAGTGGGTAACAGTGACCATTTTTATGTGTGGTGCTTATGTTTGATCCATTAATGCAGTTTTCTCCGGGCCTTGGCAGTAATAAGCTGACTAAGTTTAAAAATCCCTCTGTCGACCATCAAAAGTGGCTGGAAAAAGCTGTCGAAGCCAAACTCGACAATAGAGGACTGAATTTTCAACATAGCGCACAGGCGATTCTTAGACAGCGCCTGGAAGATGCCGCACAAAATTCATTGATTACGCCTACCAGCGTACCCATATTCGAACTCGATCCGGAAGCGTTCTCGCCCGAAGCCATAGCTGAACGAATTTTAAATTTCGTGGGAAAGGCCATCGCTGAAAGGAGCGCTAATAATGGCGCCGATAAAGACGCTCTGCTCGCGCAGGCAAAGATCGGCGTCGAAAACGGTTTTAACGAAGCCGTTGACGTACTTAAAAATCTGGGCATCTATCAAGACGAAATTCAGGACAACGCCGAAAAAACCTATGACCTGATTAATCAGGGTTTGAACAATTTTTCATTTGACTCCGCGCCAGCTGTTTCCACTGCACTCGAGTTTGGCCTCAGCAGTCAAAGTTACGCCGAGCAGAAATCGCTTTCACTACAGATTCAAACCAAGGATGGAGACACCGTAACCATCAACATCCAACGTGACCTTGCCTATGAGCAATCAACAAGTGAATTGCAACAACAAGGTCTCAGTATCCATGAATCGAGAACTGCGTTTTCCTCACAGAACAATCTTCAATACACCGTCGAAGGTTCACTCGACGAAGAGGAAATGACAGCGATTGAAAATCTTGTACGTGATATTCATACGACATCGAGCACATTCTTTAACGGTGACTCGCAGGTGGCTTTACATCACGCACTGGACATCGGTTATGACACAACTGAAATCGCTGCATTTTCATTACAGCTTTCTCACCAGCAAACCTCTAGCGCAACACAGGCCTATGCCACGATCGATGGCTTGAAAGAGAACACTCGAGGCCATGGCTACGCTCCGAAACAGGCCGAACAACTATTTTCGCCCCTGTCCGGGGTAATGAAGGAGCTGAACGGTCTGGTACACCGATCATCCGCCCTGCTTGCACAGGCCAGACTGGATGCCAAACAATTGTTCGATGCCCTATCTGTGATGGACTCGCGCAATTACCCGGCCCTGGACAAACTCGAACAACACACTCAGCAGCCTCTGAGCAGTTTCACCGAACGGTTTTTCCAAGGTCTGCCCTTCTAATCGACTTCCCTATGTAACGGGGACACCGAACGATTTTCCACGTATAATCGAGCGCAATTCGCTTTATCGTTTTAGCTCAGGATTGACCATGCGGAAAATTATTATACCCAGCGGCCTGTTCGCGTTTGGCTTGTTGGCGCATCCCGCCCAGGCGGCTATCGATGTCTACGGACAAATTCATTTATCAGCAGAATATATCGATCTCGAACGCTATCAGGGTGATAGCGCAGGCTATGCTGACACTACCCTTTCATCAAACGCCACCACCCTCGGACTCAAGGGTGAGCACGAATTGAATTACGGATTCAAGGCCATGTGGGTTCTGGAGAGCAATGTGGATATCGCTGGCGAACGTGACTGGCTGGTGGCGAGAAACCGCTACGTGGGGCTGGAACACGCCTACGGCACGCTCATCGCCGGATACCACGACACCCCGGTTAAACAACTGGGTGAACGAATCGACTTCTGGCCGGAAACTATCGGTGATCGTCGCAACATCCTGGGATATGGCATGGGACTGGAGTCCGATGTACGCGCACGAAACTGCGCCATGTTTGTCTTTCCGACGGTTTATAACACCACGATTTCGTTTATGGGCTCAGTCGGTAACGATGATGACCCTACCTCCGATAGTCAGTATCTCGTCAGTAGCAGCCTTCTATACCAACATGAATTCTTCTTTTTCGGCATGGGTGCGGAACGGCAGATGCGGACCGATATCCGGCACGACAGTGCTCGATTTATCGGCGGCATCACTGCAGGTGGATTCAAGCTGAACGGTTTGATTGATTACATGAAATCACCGGTACACGATGCATTCGACCGCCGATCTATTGGCGGTGGGGCCTCGTATACGATTCTCGATACCAGCTTCCGACTCCAGGGCTATTATGCGTCGGACTATCAGAACAGCGACATAACTGATGCGGTCAGTATCAGTGCGGGTATCTCGCAGTCCTTCTCCAAGAGCCTGCAAATGTACCTTATTTACGCCACGACGATTAATGGCGCAAATGCCCAATACGGTTTGGGTGCTGGCGAACATGGCGATCACTATAGCCCCGACGAGCCGGGCATAAATATGTACGGGGTATCCGCCGGCATCAACTACCGGTTTGAATAAAATGGGACTGAGCTACTCCTGATGAACGCCGGCCAAAATAGCAGCAACTTCCTTTAGATCGTTTTCTGTATCGACGCCAGGGCCGGGTACGGCCTTGGCTTCTTCCACATGTATCTTGCGTCCGTTATACAGGGCGCGCAGCTGTTCAAGTGACTCGGTCTCTTCCAGATGACACACCGGCCATGTCACGAAGTCTTTGAGAAAACCACAATGATAGGCATACAGACCAATGTGTGCGTAATGGGTGTAGAACTCCGGTAATGGCTCGTCCAGAGGAAAACGCTCACGGTCCCATGGTATCGCCGCGCGACTGAAATACAGCGCATAGCCATTCTTGTCGAACACAACCTTGCATACATGGGGATCGAACAACATACGCGTGGTTTTAATGCGTTTACATACCGTCGCCATCGCGGCATCGGGTCTTTGCAATAGATTCGTGGCAACCTGGTTAATGACTTCTGGCGGCATCAAGGGTTCGTCACCCTGCAGATTCACGATTACCTCACCATCTGCGCAGCCAAGTTTGGTAGTCACTTCCGCCAGGCGATCCGTACCACTGGGGTGGTCAGGCGAAGTCATACAGACTTCGGCGCCGAAACCGGTAGCCACATCCGCAATACGCTGATCATCGGTGGCGACAATGACCTGCTCGGCATCACTACGCATGGCGCATTCGAAGACATGCTGTATAAGCGGCTTGCCTGCGATATCGCGAAGGGGTTTGCCTGGCAGACGTGAAGAGCCATAGCGGGACGGGATAACGACGCGAAACCCCACGGCTAGACTTCCTCTTCAGGCGCCAAATTACGCGCCTCTTCCTCCAGCATTACGGGGATGTCATCTTTGATGGGGAATGCAAGACGATCGGCCTTACAGATGAGTTCTTTTTCGTCTTTCTTGTAGACGAGAGGGCTCTTGCAGAGCGGACATACTAAGATGTCGAGTAACTTGCTGTCCATCGATGTTTCCTTGCACTCAATTTCTTTTCAACCTGAGAAATAATCTGCTTGCTCAACTCATTGCTGACTTCGGCGCGTACGCGCACAAACCAGAAGTTGGGGCCGGCAAAACGCTCGCATTTTACCGCATCTTTCTCGGTCATGAGTACCACATCGTCGGATTTAACAAAATTAAAATCACTGGCGACAAAACGGTGATGGTCTTCGAAGGCATGTTCCTGCAAATTCAGACCGTGTGTCTTTACCTGATCAAAAAACCGTTGAGGATTCCCTATCCCGGCCACCGCGTGTACCGATTTGCCTCGCAGCGTGTCGAGACTGATCTTCTTATTGGGATTGGCCACGTTGATGACTTCGGTGACGACAAGCTGCATGGCGTATTCCCGATCCTTGGCCTTGCCGCCATTGGTCACGCAATAATCGACTCGCTCCAGTCGCGACACAGGCTCACGTAATGGACCGGCGGGGAGACAATATCCATTACCAAAACGGCGCTCCCCGTCGATGATGGCAATTTCCAGGTCTCTACCCATGGCGTAGTGCTGCATACCATCATCGGAAATGATGACATCGATATCGTTATAGCGAATTAGTTCTTTGATTGCGGTCACCCGTTCTGGCGCTACCGCCATCGGACATTCGCAGTGACGGGCCAGTAACACGGCTTCATCACCTACCATCGTCGGATCACTATCGGGTCGAACCTGTTGCGGCCAATGACTGGCCTGCCCGCCATAACCACGACTGACAATACCCGGCTTTAACCCGGCCTTTTTCAGACGTTTGACTAGCCATGCGGTAAACGGCGTCTTGCCCGTGCCACCCACATTGATATTACCTACGACAATAACGGGTATTTTTGGCCGGTAGACGCGAAAAAAGAATAAAAGAAAACCGACGCGACGAATAAAGGCCAGCACGCGAAAAACCCGCGACAATATCTTCAACCAGAACGGTACCCGTTCAGGTGTTCGATACCAATATTGTTCTACGGAGTTACTCACCAGTCATATACCTGTTGTAAAAGTACTTCCAGCGCCGCGGCAGCTGATCTGCGCGCAGACCAGAATTGCCTTCGTAACCGGTCACCTTGCTGTCGCGCCTCGAACGGCTGCGTCGCAAGATTTTGCCAGCTCTCAATTACATCGACCGCATTTTCAAATTCTTGTAATTTTATGCCTGTTTCGGCGCTCTTGGGGAGCACAAATGTGCCGCTGCGTGAACACGGCGTGCCGCTGGCCAGACATTGCCAGACATCTAGCGGATCACCTGCCTGGAGGTGTATACCATCAGCCGCAACCGCCACAGCGGCTCGCCAGCGTGCATCATCGACCACGATTGCGGCCCCAGGGGGCAGAGGCTGACGCTCCCACAGACTCAGGCGATAGACAGGCACTGCCGCGGAAAAAATGTCTGTTCCTTCGGTGATATCCTCATAATTTTTACCAGAAACAAATAGATACGAGGATGCGCCAATGTCGCTGTCACGCCACAATTGTAGCAAGGCGCGTACCGAGGTCTTTTCCCGGCCATGCCACCAGAACAGCGCGGCTTGGGAATCCTGACGTATCAAGCCACCTAGCGTGGGTTCAAGCTGGGTTTCCACCCACAAGGTGCGCATATCAACCGGCACATCATCAACAGCGCAATCCTGTTCAATCTGCGGGGGGAATACGACACTTTTTGTATTATTTTCAGCCAGAGCAGCAGCGAGGTTTTGACCGGGAGAGCGCTCAATGTGAATAACACCGAGAGGCTGCAGACGAGACAACACCCGTTTTACAACGCGAGTTTGATCGCATGGACCAAAACCGAAACCCATTTTATCGACACCACGCAGGGCAGTTTGCAGTATGTCGGGGTATTCCTGTTCGTAGGTCAGCACCAGGCGTATATCTCGCCGCCGTTCGCGCAGTGCCGCAAGTAACTCGGCACCAAGTCTTACCGAATAAGCATCACTGCCGGCTTTTATCCAAACCAGTTTTCCCTGACCAACAGGGGCAGTGATATAACCCAGGCGCGCATTGGCGCGACGACTTTCGCCGCCCATTCGATCTCTAAGATTCTGAAGGAGTACGGGTAGACGCGCTGCGCTATAGGACGGGGTCAGCGTTTTCATTGAATTGCAAACGATGCAATGTGGCGTAATATCCGTCTTTCGCAAGCAACTCCGCATGGGTGCCCCGTTCAACGATGCGCCCCTGATCCATAACGACAATGGTGTCCACGTTCTCGATAGTGGACAGGCGGTGGGCAATAACAAAAGTGGTGCGACCCTTCATTAATTCTTCCAGCGCAGCCTGGATAAAGCGTTCAGACTCGGTATCCAGCGCAGAGGTGGCTTCATCCAATATCAGTATTGGCGCATTCTTCAAAATAGCGCGCGCAATTGCCAGTCGCTGACGCTGACCTCCGGACAACAACACGCCACGTTCGCCTACTATCGTATTGACGCCATCAGGCAGACGTTCGATAAATTCCATGGCGTGAGCGGCTTTGGCGGCAGCGACAATTTTCTCTTCCGTAACATCGGATAGGCGTCCATAAGCGATATTGTGTGCAATCGTATCGTTGAACAAGGTGATGTTCTGGCTGACCAGCGCGATATGCTGGCGCAGCTCACTGAGTTTGAGTTGACGTATATCAATGTCGTCGAGAAATATCGTCCCCTCAGGCGCGTCGTAGAATCGTGGAATCAGGCTCACTAAGGTTGTTTTACCGCTGCCAGAGCGTCCTACAAGCGCAATGCTTTCACCGACCTTTACGCGCAGAGAAATATTATGTAACACATCGCCTTTGTCGTCGTTATAGCGAAAACTGAGGTCTCTGAATTCCACTTCGCCTCGTGTTTGCGGTAAACATAGCGTCCCGCTGTCTGCCTCGCATTTTTGTTGCAAAAATCCAAAGATGCTAGCCGCGGCGGCAATACCTCGTTGCAATGTCGCGTTAACCGTGGTCAATCGCTTTAACGGTGAAAGCAACAATATTGCGGCGGCGATAAACGACATAAAACTACCAACGGTGATCTCTTCGACTACTGACGGTCGCGTCGCATAATAGACGATACCTGCCAGAAAAAAAGCGACCAGCAATTGTATAAAGGGCACCGCCATACTATTGGTGCTGACAACTTTTATATTTTGTTGGCGGTTATGTTCATTGGCTTTATGAAATTCTTCACGCTCGTATTCCTGACCACCAAATATTTTGACTTCCCGATTGGCGTCGATACTTTCCTGAGCAATGTGATTAAGCTCTGCGACGGAATTTTGTATCGTACTACTGATTCGTCGCATGCGCTTATTAACGCGGACAACTATCACACTGGTAATTGGCCCGACGGTAATAAAAATCAGGGTCAGTTTCCAGTTGAGATAAAACATCCAGCCCAACAAACCTAATAGCGTCAGACTATCTTGTATGATTACCTTGATGGCATTACTCGAAGCAGACGCCACCTGTTCGGCGTCGTAGATGAGCTTGGAAAGCAATTTACCCGATGACTGAGAATCAAAGAAACGCGTTGGCAGATACAGAAAGTGATCATACATCTCACGGCGCAAATCGCGGATAACATATCGCCCGACCCACGCCATGCAATATTCCGTGGCAAACGAACCTATTCCCCGGACGATGAAGATCGCGATTATCGCCGTTGGGATTAGATACATTGTCGTTGGATCACGCTCGACGAAAGAACCGTCGAGAAGAGGCTTCATCAAGGCAGCAAAGCCAGTCTCGGTACCTGCAACGAAAACCATGCCGAACATCGCCACGGCAAAGGCCTTCCAATACGGTTTTACATAGGTAAGAAGATGACCATAGATGGCACTTCCATTGGAGAGATCGAGTGTTTGTTTTGACATCGAAGCAGTGTTTCAGGCGTCCCGAACATCGGTCCGGCACTAGCCGCTTATTCGTTGGACAACTGCTGTGTGGCGAAGGTCAGCTTTGTAAAGCCCAGTTGGCGCGCTACATCCATCGCGGTAATCACAGCCTGGTGCGGTGTGGCCGCGTCGGCGCTGATAATAACAGGTAGTTGGCGATCATTACCAGCGACTTTTTCCAAAGCACGCCTGAGGTGTGAGGCCTGGGTGTTGATGACCTTTTGTTGATTGATAAAGAATTGTCCCTTTTCGTCTATGCCGATATTCAATACCTTTTCCACCAGTTTTGCATCGGTCGAGGCCTTGGGCAATTCTATGCTGACTTCAAATTCCTGTTTAAATGTCGTGGACACCATAAAGAAAATCAACAACAGAAAAACTATGTCGATTAACGGAGTGATATTCAGATCTGGCTCTTCAACATTCTTGGAACGAAAATTCATGCCGGCTTCTCCTCAAGATTCTCGCTGCTGCGCTGGCCATGAATAATCTCTACCAGCTTGATCGCCTCTTGTTCCATCATGACCACCAGATCGTCGATGTGACGACGTAAAAAGCGATAGCCCATTAAACTGGGGATGGCCACGGTTAAACCCGCTGCCGTAGTGATCAAAGCTTCCGAAATACCACCCGCCAACACGCTGGGATTGCCCACGCCTTGTGCAGTAATCACGGTAAAAACCTTAATCATGCCGATGACAGTACCTAGCAATCCCAACAAAGGCGAAATCGATGCGATCGTGCCGAGCATATTGAGGTATTTTTCCATTTCGTGCACCACGTGGCGCCCGGTTTCCTCTATGCTTTCTTTCATGACTTCCCGTTGCTTATTCACATTCGCAACACCCGCGGCGAGGATTTGACCAAGATAGGAACTGTTGCGCAAGGCGGCCATCGCATTATTGTCGAGCTGACGGCGTTTATACAGGTGATAAATCTGCGCCACCATGTGTTTCGGCGCGACACGGCTGCGCTGTAATGTCCACACACGCTCGACAAACACCGCCAGTGCCACAATCGAACACAGGATGATGGGTATCATCATCAGGCCACCGGACTTGACCAATTCAAACATATACAGAAAACCCTCAGTTCGTCATTCGATGTTGCCAGAAGCGGCGTTTTTGCCTACGCCAGCTGTGCGGACCGTCAATCCCGGACTCGCTAAGCGTCAAGCGGATGGCACCATGTTGCGCCGTATTCCACAGCGCCATGTTTCGTTCAGTATAGCGACGCATCACTTTTGCATTGGGCAAACGATAGCGATTGGCATATCCCGCCGCATTTATAGCGATACCAGGCGACACCTGTTCGATAAACGTGGGTGTCGATGATGTCTTGCTACCGTGATGCGGAATGAGCAGCACATCGGACCGCAGGCCCAAACCCAGTGATTCTAACAAAAATCGTTCCGCTTTCTTTTCTATATCACCAGGAATGAGTATAGCGTGTTCCCCCGCGTGAATTTGCAATACGCAGGAACCATTGTTGTCACTCAATTCCTGCAGCGTATTCTCTGGATAGACCAATGAAAATCTCACCTGGTTCACTTGCCAGTGCGTACCCGCGCGACACGGCTTTTGGCCCTCACGCGTTATTTGTCGAGAGGCGCCGTTGTAGAATGTTGTGACTGGCATCTGCGCAAACACGGCGTCCAGCCCACCCGCATGGTCACTGTCGCCATGACTGAGTACCAGGGTATCAATCTGTTCCACTCCGTGTTCACGCAGAAACGGCAGTATCACTGCGTCTCCCGCATTAAAATCTTCGGAGAATCGAGGCCCGGTATCGTAAAGCAAAACATGATCCCGCGTACGAGCGACAACTGCCAGACCTTGCCCCACGTCGAGCACATCTATGACGACTTCGCCTTCGTTCAATGCCTGAGGTTTTACCGCCAAGGCCGGTATTAAAAAAATGATGCCGATACTGCGAAACATTACACCACGGGGCAAGATCAAACACACTACCCCCAGAACTGCCAGCACCGTCGCCCACCAGCCAGGCGCAAAAGACTGGTAGGCAGCCAGGGGCAGATCAGCCATGCGCTGTAGTAACCACCAAAGTGTCTGCATTGCCGTTGCGCTACCTTGCCACACCAGCGTCGCCACATCAGGCAAGCCAGAAAATAACGCGCCGAGCAAGGCCAGTGGCACAACGATGAAACTCATCCACGGCACTGCCAGCACATTCGCCAGGGGTGAAATTAACGACAGGCGTTGGAAGTACCACAACAACACCGGTACCAGCGCAATCGTAATTATCCACTGCACCCTGCCCCATTGATACAACGCGCGATCGCGACGGCGTAATTGCAACGCATATAAAATGGCCATCACCGCCAGAAACGACAACCACGTGCCTGCAGACAACAAGGCAAAGGGGTCGTATAGCATGACCAACACCCATGCACTGGTTAAAATTTGCAGTGGCCGCCACTGAAAACCCATCAGCAGACTCACCGCAAGCACGCCAAACATCAACATCGCCCGTTGCGTGGGCACGGTAAAGCCGGCTAATGCTGCATACACCAAAGCAGAGAGAAAGGCGAAGAACACCGCTACTTTGGTTGCCGGGAACCACAGACAGGCGCGCGCACTGAGTCGCCAGCAGCGGGCAACTATCCACAACACCAGCCCCGCCACCAAACCGATGTGCAAACCAGAAATCGCCATCAGGTGATTAGTGCCGGTATTATTGAGTATGCGCCAGTCGTCCTGGCTTAGCTCTCCACGATCACCGATTACCAGTGCTTTGATAAATCCCCTCATCGGCGCATCCACCAAAGCATCGTCGATACGCTCTCTCAACCATTCACGTATCGGCTGCACGATTGAAGTCGCAGGTGCGAGAAATTTGTTTTCGGAAGATTTGCGCACGTACCCGGTTGCGCCTATGCCTTGCTCATATAGATAACGTTCGAAGTCAAACCCACCCGGATTGGCAAATCCATGTGGCGGTTTCAATCGCACCATGAGCTGCCACTTCTCTCCTACTTTTGGCGGATCGTAAGCACCATACCAACTCAGCCGCACCCTTGGTGGCAATTGCACTTTATGTGACTCAACGTATGCCGCCTCGATATCGAAAACAAACCGAACCGACTTGTCCTTGTATTGTGGTAAATCTGCAACCGTCCCTATTAACAGCACTTCTTTTCGTAGCCAGGATTCATCCAGAGCCGCAGGCCCAAAACTATGCGCATAGAAATTCACATAGAGGAAACCGGCGCACACTGCCGCCAGCCAGGTCACCATTCGATTACGGGAAAAAACGAGCAGACTGAATATCGGTAGAAACAAACACCAGACGAGGTCAACAAGCTCAGCCTGTTGAAAGGCGGCAAACATCCCTGCTGTAAACAACATGGTTTTTATGATCATTTTATTTTTCTTTTTATCACCGCCCCATTGGGAGGCGTGTTGTTTTATTACAAAGTAAAACTAAATCGAATCTGTTGCGGTTAACACGCCCTGCTCGAGCGATAACACTCTATCCATACGCTTGGCCAGATTCGGATCATGAGTCACGACGAGAAAACTGGTTTCCAGCTCTTTGTTCAATTCCAGCATCATGGCGTACACCTTGTCCGCCGTTTTGTAATCCAGATTGCCCGTCGGTTCATCGGCCAACACGCAACGCGGCTTGGTCACCAGTGCACGCGCTATCGCTGCACGCTGCCGCTCACCGCCGGACAACTCACCCGGTTTATGGTTTACTCGTTCACCCAAGCCTACTCTTTCAAGTATGTTCGTCGCCGCATCTCTGGCATCTATTACACTCGCACCGCCAATCAGCAGAGGCATCGCGACGTTCTCCATGGCGGTGAACTCTGGCAACAAATGATGGAACTGATAGATAAAACCCATGTTGGCATTGCGGAACTGACCGCGTTTGGTCTCGTTCATGGTGGAGATCTTGTTGCCAAGAATATCCACCTCGCCGGCACTGGGCGTATCCAGACCGCCGAGCAGATGTAACAAGGTACTTTTGCCCGAACCTGAAGCGCCGATGATAGCTACACGCTCTCCCGAAGCGACGGACAAATCAATATTGCGTAACACCTCGACACGTAGATGACCATCGTCGAAGGTCTTGGATAATCCCTGGCAGACGATGACTGGATCACTCATAACGCAATGCCTCCGCCGGTTGGACACGCGAGGCGCGCCATGCGGGATAGAGAGTGGCCAACAAGCACATGACTAGTGCCACGCTGCAAATGCCGAATACCTGCCCCCAACGCATATCCGAAGGCAGATCGTTAATGTAATACACCTCTGCGGACAGGAACTCCATACCAAGCGCCTGTTCGATCATGGGTACAAGCGTTTCGATATTTGCCGCCAGGGATACGCCACCGAGCGCACCCAAGAGCGTTCCAATAACGCCAATCACCGTACCTTGCACCACAAACATACCCATAATACTCATCGGTGAAGAACCCAGGGTACGCAGTATCGCGATATCCGATTCTTTATCGACCACAGTCATTACCAGGGTCGCCACGAGATTGAACGCCGCCACGCCGACGATCAGGGTCAGAATAATAAACATAGTCACTTTTTCCATTTTCACCGCGCGGAAAAAGTTGGCGTGTTCGCCGGTCCAGTCGCTCACCCAATACTCACCAGGCAAATCGCCGAGCAGATCTCTGGCGACAACCATAGAACGAAACATGTCTTCGAGTTTGAGCCTGACACCGCTCACGTCGTCTTCGAGACGAAACAGACGCGCCGCGTCTTCCATATGAATCATGGCCATGGCGCTGTCATATTCATACATGCCGGCTTCGAATATGCCAACCACGGTAAAACGGCGCATACGAGGTAATACACCTGCAGGTGTTACCGAGGCCTGGGGAATAATTAAAGTTACCTTCTCCTGCATAACCACGCCGAGATTGCGCGCCAGGTCTTTGCCCAATACGATGCCGAACTCGCCGCTTTTCAAGCTACTCATATCGCCGAGTACCATTTTGTTGCCGACGTCAGAGACCTTGCTCTCCTCCTCGGGAATAATGCCACGGATAATGGTGCCATTGACCTGCTGGCCATAGGACAACATACCTTCGGCCTGTATAAATGGCGCAACGCCGACCACTTCCGGGTGTTTCAAAGCTGATAGCGAAACCAGACGCCAGTCGCGCAAACGCCCCTGATCACCCTTGACGGTGGCGTGAGAGGTCATGCCGAGAATACGTTCACGCAATTCCTTTTCAAAGCCATTCATGACGGAAATGACCACAATCAAGGCCATCACGCCGATAGCAACACCTAACATAGACATCAGGCTGATAAAGGATATGAAGTGATTCCGGCGCTTGGCGCGGGTATATCGGAGTCCGACAAAAAGTTCGATAGGTCTAAACATGGGCCGCCATTAAACCATAAAAGAAGGACTTACAGCCACTATCAGCGTCTGATTTGGTTCTAAGTGCTGTATGTCCTATACTACGCGCCTCAATTTTTTGGCACATTTACATGAATCCGGCGCTCGATCATCTACATCCTTACCCGTTTGAAAAACTGGCGGCTCTGAAGGCAGGTATTACCCCTGCAGACAAACCCCATATCGCGCTTTCCATCGGTGAGCCCAAGCACCCTGCTCCGGCGCTTGCCCTGAATGCCTTCCAGGAGAGTCTTGGCAGTTTCGCCAGCTACCCTCTGACCAAAGGCACCGATGAGTTGCGCGCATCTATTGCGGGATGGATAGAACGACGCTTTGCAGCAAAAGTTGATCCAGATTCACAAATCATTCCGGTAAGTGGTACTCGTGAGGCCTTGTTTGCCTTTGCGCAGGCCGTGATCGATCGGGATAACAAGGCCAGTGTGTTGATGCCAAATCCCTTCTATCAGATATACGAAGGCGCAGCGATACTGGCAGGTGCGCAACCGGTGTATCTCAATACCACGGCCGAGAATGGTTATTTGCCAGACTATGACGCTGTACCGGAACAGGTGTGGCGAGATTGTCAGCTTCTCTATATTTGTAGCCCGGGCAATCCGACTGGTGCAGTGATGCTCTATGAACAGCTACAGGATCTGATCGAGCTGGCGGAAAAATACGATTTCATTATTGCCTCGGATGAGTGTTATTCGGAAATCTATCCCGAGGAGAACCGTCCGCCCGCGGGTTTATTGTCGGCGGCGGCGAATATGGGCAATACCGAGTTCAAGCGCTGCGTGGTGTTTCATAGTTTGTCGAAGCGTTCGAATCTGCCAGGACTGCGTTCCGGCTTTGTCGCCGGTGATGCTCAGGTGCTGGCGAAGTTTCTCAAGTATCGCACCTATCATGGTTGTGCCCTGCCACTGCCGGTTCAACAGGCCAGCATCGCCGCATGGAATGACGAGACTCATGTGCGGGAAAATCGCGATGCCTATCGCGCGAAGTTTGCGGCTGTATTAGATATATTGAATCCGGTACTCGACGTAAGCGCGCCCGACGCCAGTTTTTATCTGTGGCCGAAACTCCCTGTTGACGATCAAGTGTTCGCGCAAAAACTTTTCGCCGCACAAAACGTCACCGTTTTACCGGGTAGTTTTTTGTCCCGACAGGCCGATGGCATCAACCCTGGTCAGAATCATATCCGCATGGCACTGGTTGCCAGCGTGGACGAATGTATCGAAGCGGCAAATCGAATCAAAGCCGTTATCAGTCAATTTTAAATTTGTTATTTGGAGAAAATGTAATGAGCGATTTACAGACCATTATTAAAGAAGCCTTCGAACGTCGCGCCGACATCACACCTAAGAGTGCCGACCCGCAGACCAAAGAAGCGGTAATGGCTGCGATTGAGATGCTCGATAAAGGTGAAGCGCGTGTTGCGGAAAAAGTCGATGGCCAGTGGGTCGTCAATGAGTGGTTGAAGAAGGCGGTATTGCTTTCCTTCCGCATCGAAGACAATCACGTCATGGACAGCGGTTTTACCAAGTATTACGACAAGGTCGAACCGAAATATGCCAGTTATGATGCACGTCAGTTCCGTGATGGTGGCGTGCGCGTTGTACCACCCGCAATGGTACGTAAAGGTTCTTTTGTCGCGTCTGGTGCGGTGCTCATGCCTTCCTATGTCAACATCGGCGCATATGTCGATAGCGGTACGATGGTAGACACCTGGGCGACGGTGGGTTCTTGTGCACAAATCGGTAAGAACGTGCATCTTTCCGGTGGCGTTGGTATCGGCGGCGTGTTGGAGCCATTACAGGCTAGCCCGACGATCATCGAAGACAATTGTTTTATCGGCGCACGTTCTGAAGTGGTCGAAGGCGTTATTGTCGAAGAAGGCTCTGTTATCTCTATGGGTGTATACATCGGACAAAGTACACGCATTTATAATCGCGAAACCGGTGAAATCAGTTACGGACGTATACCTGCCGGTTCAGTAGTAGTATCCGGAAACCTGCCCTCGAAAGATAGCTCATATAGTCTTTACTGCGCAGTCATTGTGAAGCAAGTAGACGAAAAGACACGCGGCAAAGTCGGTATTAACGAACTGTTACGCGACATCTAATGATTACGATTTACGGCATTAAAAACTGCGACACCATGAAGAAGGCCATGAAGTGGCTGGAGGATAATGGTATCGAATTTCAGTTTCACGATTTCCGTAAACAAGGCCTGGATGAGAAACAACTCCTGACCTGGGAGAAAGAACTGGGTTGGGAGTTGTTATTGAATCGCCGCGGCATGTTGTGGCGCAAGGTCGATCAGAAAACCAAAGACGCGATTGATCGCGATTCTGCTTTGGCATTGATGAAAGAAAACCCTGGCATCATCAAACGCCCGGTACTGGATCTTGGAACTAAACGCGTCGTCGGCTTTTCTGCGGACGACTACGCTGCGCTGTTTAACTAATCACTTTTCCTCATACGGATAGATAAGAACTATGTCACCTACGATTGAATTAGCCATGGATTTGATATCACGCCGTTCGGTTACGCCGGAAGACGCGGGATGTCAGGAAGCGATGATTCAACGGCTGGAGGCCATCGGTTTTCAAATCGAGCGACTGCGTTTCGATGATGTAGATAATTTTTGGGCGCGTCGTGGTGACAAAGGTCCGGTGTTGGCCTTTGCCGGTCATACCGATGTGGTACCGACTGGCCCGTTGGCTGATTGGAAGATTGAGCCGTTCACGCCGACGATAGTCGACGGCATGTTGTATGGTCGTGGTGCGGCCGACATGAAAGGCAGTCTGGCGGCGATGGTCGTTGCTTGTGAAGAGTTTGTGCAACAGCATCCAGATCACGACGGATCAATAGCGTTTCTCATCACCAGCGACGAAGAAGGCCCAAGCATTAACGGCACCGTGAAAGTTGTTGAACACCTGGAAGCGCGCCAGGAAAAAATGGACTACTGTATTGTCGGTGAACCAACCAGTACCAGCCAAGTTGGTGATGTGGTCAAGAATGGACGTCGCGGTTCACTCAATGCGACGCTGACTGTGCACGGCATACAAGGTCATGTTGCCTATCCTCATCTGGCGAAAAATCCCGTACATGTCGCTGCACCTGCACTCGCCGAACTGGCGGCAACCGAGTGGGATAAAGGCAACGAGTTCTTTCCGCAAACCACTTTTCAGATTTCCAATATCAGTGCAGGCACCGGCGCGACCAATGTGATTCCCGGTAGCATGACGGTAGTGTTCAATTTTCGCTTTTCGACAGAATTAAATAGCGAGACTATTCAACAACGCGTGATTGAATTACTTGATCGGCATGGTCTTGATTATCACATCGAGTGGAGTTTGTCCGGCAATCCATTTTTAACCGGACGTGGTGAGTTGGTCTCTGCCACACAACATGCGATCAAGACAATTACCGGAAGGGAAACAGAACTCTCAACGAGTGGCGGCACCTCTGACGGTCGCTTCATTGCACCGACAGGCGCACAGGTGTTGGAGCTTGGTCCTTTGAACGCAACGATACATAAGGTGAATGAGTGTGTTTGCGCGGAAGACCTGGATACACTCAAAGATATTTATCGCGAGGTTTTATCACGTCTACTGGTAGCTGACTAAGGTTTATCTTCTTCGACTACGCGAAAATTCATTTTTACTAGCGCGCCACCGCTTTCCCGATTTTTCACTTCCAGCTCGCCATCAAACTTGCGCATAACCAGTCGGGCTAAAACCAGACTGGTACACAAACCTTGAACGTGATGCATCAGATCGGGGCTTTCAAAAAGATTGAAACCATAGCGAAGCTGATCTTCGGTCAAGCCTGGTCCCTGATCAGAAATACTCAGAATGAAGTTACTCCCTTTCCTCTCACCATCAATATTGATTTCGCTATTTTCTGCGGTAAATCGAATCGCATTTTCCAACACCTCAGACACAACCTCAAAAAGAAGTTTCTCATGGGAAATCACGCGTATCCTTCCCATATCCTGTAAATCTGATTTCACGTGAATATTCTTGTCTTTTATACTTTTTTGACGACTGTTCAAAATATCGCCGACCAATACCCGCAGTTCCACGACTTGCTCATCAAACTTCTCATCGCTATTCAGCATGTCGTTTAGCAGCGATATTCTTCGAATCTTGTGATGCAGTCTTTTTCCGGCCTGACGAATCTCCTTAATATAGGTCAGTACGGTCTCGTTTAGGGGCTCATTGACCAGCAAATCGGAAAAACCAATAATCGCATTGAGTGGCGTTATCGTTTCGTGATTCATTAGTTGCATAAACGTGCTTTTGTATTGATCTACTTCTTCTATATTGCGCAGCTTCGAATATACACGCACCTTGGCAAGCAATTCGTCCAACTCAACCGGTTTTGTTACATAATCGTCTGCACCTGCGGCATAGCCTTCCAGCCTTTCCTCAAGTGAAGTTTTTCCTGATACGATCAATACCTTTAACAGTTTATACTTTTCGTTTGCCCGAATTCTCCGACATATTTCGAGGCCGCTAATATCGGGCATAACAATATCCAGAAGAATGACATCCGGGGAGAACGAGTCCAGCATGCGCATCGCCTCTTCCCCGGTCGTAGCTGACTCAATGCGGTACTGATCCTCCAGTATTGTCCGATAAAGTTCAATATTTTCGAACTCATCGTCAACGATCAATATTTTGTTTTTGGCCGAAGTACTCATCGCTAATCGCCTACCATTTATACGTCGCTAGCACTTCGTTACCATTTCCTATATAACGTAGTTCGGCACAAATTTGATTCAAAATCGTTACGCCTCGTCCGTGATAGGAAGACTCCGCGCTAGACTTTTCGAGTTCTACAAAATCAAACCCGTTTCCGCTATCCTTGACATTTACAAGCACAGCGCCGTTTCTTCCATCAATGGAACAGTTCAACCGGATCTCTATTTTTCCACTATCGAGACTTTCCAGACGACGCTCTTTCTCATCGTAGAATTTTTCAAACCCGTTTGTTTGTTGCTTGATTCTGGAATCAAGATTCAACAGACCATGATCCAGCGCGTTAGAAAATAGTTCACGCAAAATTAAATAGAGTGGTTGTTTGTGTTCAGAGATATATTCCATTTCCCCTAGTGACTGCATTATCATCGGTATCGGGTCCATCTTGCGCAATATTCCCGGGCGTAGCTCGTACGACATAGACCATTGAACCTGTGAGTCATCGGCGTCAAAAGCCTCTACAGATGACTCTGTAAAACTGATTTCTTCGCTTACGCCGCTAGTCGTTATTTCAATCAATGTGACATCATCTATCAGATCGTGTCGCTTTGGATAATTGGTAAGACAATCCAATATATTGTCGAACAGCTTTTCACCATCGTCTGTTTTGCTTATTACACTATATACACCTGTATTTCGTATTTTATTACTAAACTCATCAAAAACTGATAAAGCCCCATCTGTAAATGCAATTATTCTGTCACCTTTCCTTAAAAAAACATCTTCCATTTCAATTTTAAATTCGTCACTACTTACTACAGCAAAAGGATAATTTTTCGACTCTATAGTCCGCCGGATTTTATGTTTTTCATCAGAGTAGATCATGATATCGGGACTTCCACCATTCCAAACACGAAGGTGTTTTGATCTAGGATCATAGTCGATTAGTGCAGCGGCAAGAAAAATCCCCACTGGTAACACGCTACTCAATCTGGAATTTATCTCACGAACAATAGCCTCTATGGAGAACCCTTTCTCGGTCATTGAATAAAATATCCCCGCCACCGGGATAGACCCAATCGCACCGGACATACCATGACCTGTAAAATCACCTATCATTACCCGTGTAATCTTTTCCGGCGTCTTGGTGACCATCAAAATATCACCATTAAATAGCGCTTTCGGTGAAATCTTAAACTTTATAGATTCCTCATGAAGATGTTCTTTTTTTGTAATCTTATTGATTACGCCTTCTGATATTCGATACTCATTTTCTAGCCACACATTGTGTTTTTCAATATGCGCTATTTTTTCCCTTTCAGAATGATAGAGACTACGCAATTGCAGAAAAGATTTAATTTTAGCGTCTATCAGAATAGTGTTATATGGTTTGGTCAGAAAGTCATTTCCGCCACATTCGATACATTTTGCAAGTGAATCATCGTCAGTGAGCGCTGTGACAAAGATGATAGGGGTAAAAGTGTCAGATTCCAGCTCGCGAATCCGTACAGTCGCCTCATAACCATTTACGACAGGCATCATGATATCCATGAGAATCACGTCGGGAGACAGCGACTGATATTGCGCTATCGCTTCTTCGCCATTATTTGCGGCAAACACTTGATAGCCCAACCTTTGAAAGATAGCCTTCAATAGGGAGATATTGGTTATATCATCGTCGACAACGAGTATTTTCGCCTTGTCTGATTGCAAGAGCTTTCTCCGGAATTCTCTACTCTACGTTGAACAGACTATCGAACTGAATCATGCTCAGGGTTTTTTTGACATCCTCATTACAATTCCGGATATGGATATTCTTTCCATTACCGCCAATGTAATCCTTTAGTACCAAAAGCATTCCGCAAGCGGTACTATCCATAAACTCTGTTTGACCAAGATCAATAACGAAGCTGTTTACTTCTTTACCAACTTCCTCGTAAGCGCGACGAAAGTCTTTCTGCACTGAAAAATCAAAGCGATTCCCAACGTTTATAGTCAGTGTATTTCCGTCTATCCTATGATTAATCGACATAAATCTTCCTCATTTCAAAATAAATCAATGTCACCTTCATCCATGCTGGTCTGCTCCACCGCCTTTCTTAGCGTATTTCTGTACTGACTCACACTGCTTTCGAGTATGTCCAGGCGATTTTCTCCGGTCAGATTGGCGTCCGCCTCACCTGTACTTTCCACCAGTTTCGCGATGTTCTCGTTCTTCTTCTGAATGTATTCGAGTATTTGTCTCACCATGTCTTCAAACTGCAAATTCCTGATGGCTACACCGACTTGAGAATCAATATCGCCACTGATAGTCGATGCCTGAGCCAAGGCAGTTGCGTAGTTTTCTTCCATTTTTCCCAAACGCCCCATCAAGACATCGGCCTTTTCTTTGGCAGAGATATGAATATTCATATCTCTGGCCGCAAGTTGGAAAATAATTTCTCTCGCTTCAGATATTGTATTCCGAGTTTTCTGCATCTGTTTTTCTATGTCGTCGCTAAATTGTCGTGAGTTTTCCGATAAGGTTCTCACCTCGTCGGCAACCACGGCAAACCCACGCCCCGCGTCACCGGCCCGCGCGGCTTCTATCGCAGCATTGAGTGCGAGCAGATTGGTCTGGTCAGCGATTCCCCGCACATTATCCAGCGAGGAAAATATTCCACCCATCTGATCAACCATGTCATCAATTCTATGCACGATAAGTACGCCCTGCTTACTTATATCTACAAAAAGATTAATGAAATACTGAATAATTTGCGAAACCTCATCGCACACACTGGCAATCGTGACGACTTCTTCGTCGCCTTCACTACGTGCGCGTTTTAGCACACGGCTTATCAAGTCTTTTTGCTCACTGGTCAGCTCTGACAGTTTGCTAAAACTTGTGTTGAGTTCGCCTATCGCCCTGGACACCAGGTCAGTAACCTGCAAAACCTCTTTTTCGCTACCTCTTAACTCTTCACAGACGAGCTCTTTTGCTTCTTCGAGCTTACGAGATAAGTACTCTTCCGTCTCATCGACAGGCTCAAGTTCTGCCGCCGTTTTTGCATTCTCGAACTTACGCAACGCGACGATCAAAACAAACAACCAACATGCACTCAGTACAAACAAGGCAGTTTTCGCCGTCAACAGATCAGGAGTGATGGTATGTCCCACGGCCAGCAACAATGCGGCACCAATTGGTGGCAAACCATATCCCAATAACTGTTTAAACATCGCGGTATAAACCCACTTTTCCGTGTCTATTCATTCGTATATTGGGTTATCGACATAGGTATATGAAAAAAGACTGTGTTTAACATATTGTTACAATCAGTGTATTTTCTATGTGGCTATCAGGTGCGCGCCTGTTCCCGCACTCCGGCGTCTTTCTTGCTATGCTGGACAGTATAAATTCTTCTAAATCAGGGAATTCGGGCCCGATATCGCTATCACGAGCACAGGTATTTATTCGAATAGATTAGTAAAACCCTTCTTATATAGGACGATATAAGTAAGACGAACTATCTTTGTGATGTGAAATGGAAATAAGCAATACTCAACTCCAAGCCTTGCAACAGGCAATCAGCCTGACAAGTAGCCGACTCCGTACTGAGGGACTCAGTGTCGGACAGCAGCTTCAAGCTCGTGTCGTTGCGGTAAATCCTGATGGTCAGATTACACTGCATATCAATAACACCATACTCAATGCACGTAGCCAGCTACCACTCTCACAGGGACAATTGCTGCAACTCGTGGTAGCTCAGTTGGGAAAAAAGATATTGCTCATACCGACACAGAAGGCCATTGATGACGCCGTACTCGCACATAGCATAAGGCAAACCCTCCCCTTGCAGCAGCCGCTCAAGGATACGATTCAACAGTTACTACAGGTCATGCATCAGAATACCGCGAAAGCAGATACGCTTCCGCCCTCAGTGGTCAGCGCAGTTCGGCAATTTATGCAGAATCTGCCCACCAGCAAAGATGTAGAACAAGCCAAGCAACTTAAGCAGGTTCTGCGAAATGCCGGGACGTTTTTTGAACGTGGTCTCGCGCAAATGGCCAATGGACTAAAATCTGAAAATATCGGTAAGGACTTGAAAGCTATGTTGATGCGTCTGCGCGATCAACTGCAGCAGTCAACACCCGGAACCACATCAACCGCAAAAAACACATCTCCCTCGGCTACACAAGAAGGCGCGCGAGCAAACAATACTCCGCCACAAGCTGGTACAACCCAGGCCACTAACCCTAGCCTGACTCAAGGACGAGGCGCATCGACAACTCAGCAATCAACCGCTACGCAAACGCCTTTACCTCAATCCCAAACCACTACTGGCCAGACTGGCAATACCAATACTGCACAAACCGCTTCGCAGCAACAGCAAACGACTCAGACACAACATTCAACAGCGACGGCCACGTCTAAACAACAAACCACGCCACAAGGCGAAACGCAAAAAATGCCTGAACAACGACCTGGCATCCCTATGCCGAAAGCTGCTACGCAAGCCGCGCGCCCCTTGTTAAACACAGCATTGAATTCACAGCCCACGACAACGACATCGCAACCACTCAAAACGCCTATCGACGCTTCGAGAGGTGATAGACCCGAGCTCAAAACCGATTTGGCGAACGCAATGACAAAGAATGCGACAGTCAAAGGGGAAAGCGCGAATACACTGGCAGCTCGGTCCGCCGCGCAGGAAAGTGTTGTTGAACTGGTACGCCATGTGGAAAACGCGCTGGCCCGCACGCAATTGCATCAGCTCAATACGCTTAACGATAACGAAGCAGGCAAGCTCGCGTGGTCCTTGGAAATACCTATTCGCAACGATGATGACGATGTGAATGTACTGAATATGCGCATATTTGGTGACGCAGAACAAAAAAGTGAGTACGGCGAAATTCCCATCACCGTAACCCTTGAGGTCGCCTTGAAATACATCGGGCCTGTATTCGCCAAAATCACATTGCTCAAGGATCGAGTTTCTGTCGGCTTCTGGGCTGAACAAAAAGACACGGTTGAACTATTCACTCATCAACTCGATACACTTGAAAGTCGCTTGCAGGACTCCGGCTTGACTACCGACAACATCTGCTGTCATCACGGCCCCTCCCCGAGTAAATTACAACCGATTCCACAGATCTCAGGTCTGGTGGATGTGAAGGCATGAGCGAAGAAGAAAAAATTCCGGGCAAGCCATCATCAGCTGTAGCGCTACGCTATGACGGCGATAGTGCTCCGCGCGTCATTGCCAAAGGCGAAGGTCACATTGCGGAGAAAATTATCGAGATCGCGGAAGAACACGGTATCGTGCTCTACCAGGACTCAGAGCTGGTAAAGCTGTTATCAAAGCTCGATCTAAACGAAGAAATTCCTAACAATCTTTATCACGCGGTCGCCGCCGTACTGGCCTTTGTCTATCGCATAAATGGTGAGGCAGGCAAACACGCCGGTGATCCTCAAATAAAAAACGCCTCTCCCCTCGAAAAGCAAAACTCTCACGAAAAAGACGCTTAGTGAGTCGCCTCGACACGACATCGGCAGTGAACTATTATATGCACTTTTCTGCATAAAAATAGTTCTTGGCGACAGGGTTGAACGATAGTGTCACTAAAACATGCCGTATTGATCGCGCTCGAAGAAAATGAAGGCAGCGGTTATGAAATCACCAAGTGGTTCGAAGACGGACCTGGTCATTTCTGGTTCGCCACACACCAGCAAATTTACCGTGAACTGGCCAAAATGACTGATGATGGCTGGGTGAGTTTTAATGAAGTGCAGCAACAGGGCAAACCGGCAAAAAAAATGTACCAGCTGACCACACAAGGTCGCAACGCCTTAGTCGAGTGGTTGCTCGAACCTGGCAGTCCTTCACCACTGAAAGACACATTATTGATGAAAATCTATTCCGGTCATCTGGTATCGCCGAAACATTTGCTCGAAGAATTATTGCGCGTTAAACACGCAAACGAGGAAACCTTAAGTCGCTACCATCAAATTGAAGAAGAGTTGTATACCACAGAAAACAGGAAAGTCGAGTGCGTGCAATTCGCCCATCTCACCTTACGCAACGGCATCATCATGCTAACTGCCTGGCTGATGTGGGCCGACGAAGTCATTCAGTTTCTCAATAAAAAAATCAAACCCTATTGAAACGAAAAAAGCGGCCAAAAAGGCCGCTTTTCTCTAGTCCATAGCGAAGTTTACTCAGTTACCGGCATCATACCGCTATTACTATGTTCGCCTACATGCTCGACACTCACAGAGGTAATGATGAAACTGCCTGCCATATCGAGATAGCCTTTCAGTTCAACCTCAACACCGGCCACAAGTGCCGCCATATGTCTGTCTCTGATCTTCACTGTGGTCAAATCGACAAGCACTGTCGTTTCAACAACCGCGCCATTGGTATCTGTGGATTGTACGGATACCGCAATCACACTTCCGTCAATACTAAGTAGCGTGCCTTTCACTTCATGCTCGTTAGCGTCGTCGCCGTCATCATCCATATCTTCGACTTCAACCGAGCTAATGACAAAAGCGCCGGTCGCATCAACATGGCCTTCGATCTCAACTTCAACACCGACAGCCATTTTCGCCAGATCGTTGTCATTGATTTTCACCGTAGACAAATCAACGGTATAAACCGTTTCTACCGTCGCGCCATTGGCATCAGTGGATTGCACCAAAACCGAAATTACATTGTCTTGGATAGACTGAACAGTGCCTTTGACTTCCTGCTCGTTATCGTCATTGGCCATGTCATCTGTATCGTCCATAGCGTCGTCGCCATTATCGTCCATGACTTCATCGCCACTGTCATCTACGACATCACTATTGGCGTCATCATCACCCACGCTATCATCCGATCCGTTTTCGCTTTCAGGCATACGTATCTTTAACACGCGTGTGGTAAACAGGTTATTGGCATCAATTGTACCCTTCAGCTCAATACTTGCGCCGACAGTAATATCGTTAATCGATCCCATTTTCAGAAATGCGTCACTAACGGTAACGCTGATTTGCGCACCCAAGTCTGCTGTCGAGTGCTCGACTTCCACAATACTCACCACAATGACATTACCGGCAATACTGGATACCACGCCCTTAATTTCAACATGGCTATCGGCTTCTACATCACCTTCGACTTCAGCAGTCGGCGCATCGACCAGGCCAGCGCCCACGACCAGGAGCTTATTGCCGTCGTCATTGCTACCCGACATATCGTTCTCAACTTCGATTTTCACTGCGCTAATGGAATTCGTCGTCGCATCAAATTCGCCAGTGACTTCAAGTTTGTCACCTACCTGAACATCCGTCAGATTCAGCGTCGCGTGGTTATCGCTGATAACAACGCCATCATTGAACACGACGTTAACTTGTACGCCGTCTTCGGTCATCAGCTGTATGCTAGAGGCATCCACGCCGACAACTTCTCCTTCAACTTTGTTTTTTGGGCTGAGAAGATTGGCAGAATCGCCACCCACTTGAGAACAGGCACCCAGGCTCAACGCCAGCACCAGTATTAAGACCATACGTAAGGACATCACACCCTCCTAAAGTTATTATCTTGTGAACCATATACCCAATTTGCGAGAAATGATGAAAACGGCAAATTTCCTAGGTCATAGCAGGTAGCAGGCCAATCAGGCTATTACCACCAATCAGACAATATCCTATTGAAATCACGATAATTTTTTTATTTATCCCCATCTCTTGCCGTCACGCTATGTCAGCGTACCCCAACAAAACGCCCCTATCCTAACAACATTTTGAGAATTTTTCCTCAAATTTTTGGTAACAGATTTGCCACTGGCCGGTGTTTTATACTAGACAGCAAGGAGAAACGTTATGAAAAACATACTTTTATTGATCATTATTGGCATTTTCAGCACCGGAAATACTTTTGCGCAGGAGAGAGAGACGCTGGTGGGCAACGGCGACATCGCCCACGGAGGCATGGGCGGCATGATGATCAAGTCGGGCATGATCAAGGATGAGCTCAATATTCTGGTCGGGGGAAAAGGGGCCTATCTGATGGACCACCGCCTTTATATCGGTGGTGCCGGCTATGGCACATCCATGATGATCTCGGCCAACGGCACCGAGTACGCGGCAGGCTTTGGGGGCATGATGATGGGATACAAATTCTTCCCCCACAAACTCGTCCATGTTGGCGTTGAGACAGTGGTGGGTTCTGGTGGTCTATCCGAGGTCAATACCATGAACCACGATATGAGTTACAACCACCACGGTGGCGACGCCTTCTTCTACGCCGAACCATCCGTCTATGCCGCGTTTAATATCGCGCCGTTTTTCACCATCCATACCGGGGTTAGCTATCGCTACGTTAAGGGCACCAATACCACTGGGTTTAGTGATGCGGATTTTCGCAATTACAATCTGGAAATTTCGATGTTGTGGGGGAAATTCTAATACCTGCGAAACTCGAGACAGGAAACACCGCGTAGTGACTGTGATAGGTGCTTGTAACGGGAAAGACCGTTGATTCGAACAGAAGGCTATTCATATTTACGGTCTTTCCCGATTAATAGATACCTGTCACTCTTCCTCATCCATATGTATCGCTTCGATGCGATCAACTTTCTGGAAACCACGAGGCAATTTCAATCCGCGCAGAGAACGCTCGCCCAGGTAATGATCCAGTTCGTCACCGGCCAATACCACGTGACGCTTGCCCGAATAAACAGCGAGCTTTGATTCCAGTCCAAGTATCGCCACAGACTTCACGTACTCGCTGCGATTACTGAATTTGTTACTGGGAATATTGATCAGCTTGAGTCCCTTGCCTTTGGACATTTCGGGCACTTCACCCATGGCGATGATTAGCAGATGACCCTCCGCGGTAACCATGGCCAGGTATTCTGATTCTATGTCGGTGACCCGTTGAGGCTGAAGAACTCGCGAGCCTTTGGGTACGCTGATAACAGACTTACCCGATTTGTTACGCGTGATCATATCGCCAAGTTTGCCGACAAAACCGTATCCACCATCCGTACCCATGAAAAACAGATCTTCGTCGCTACCGGTAAACACGCCATGAAATCCCGCGCCCGCCGGTGGTTTCACCCGACTGGTAACCGGTTCGCCATGACCACGCGCTGATGGCAGAGTATGACCGGGGAGCGCATAACAACGCCCGGTCGAATCGACGAATATTGCGAGTTGATTGGTTTTACCATGCGCGGCGGCGAGAAACTGGTCGCCAGGTTTATACGCCAGTGTTCGAGGGTCTAATTCATGCCCTTTGCCCGCACGCATCCAGCCTTTTTCCGACAAGATTATCGTAATCGGCTCCGAGGTAATTAATGCTGTTTCATCCAGCGCCTGCGCCGCATCGCGTTTCTTGATTGGTGAACGACGATCATCACCAAAGGTGTCGATGTCTTCCTTGAGCTCTTTCTTAATCAGCGTCTTCATGCGCGCTGCTGAGCCCAGGGTCTTTTCCAGAGTATCCCGTTCTTCTTCGAGATCTTTTTGCTCGCCACGAATTTTCATTTCTTCGAGTTTGGCGAGGTGACGTAATTTTAATTCGAGTATGGCTTCGGCCTGCCGGTCTGACAGGTCAAAAGTCTTCATCAACACCGGCTTTGGTTCATCTTCGGTACGGATGATGCGAATTACTTCGTCGATGTTGAGAAACGCAATCAATAAACCATCGAGGATGTGTAGTCTGTCGAGTACTTTATCCAGACGATATTGCAAGCGACGGCGAACGGTTTCGGTGCGGAAGGTCAGCCAGTCGCTGAGTATGGTTTGTAAATCACGCACGCGTGGCAGACCGTCGATGCCGATCATATTCATATTGACGCGATAAGTACGCTCAAGATCGGTGGTGGCGAACAAATGCGTCATCAATTCTTCGACATTAATGTTTTTGTTACGCGGCGTGATCACCAGACGAACCGGGTTTTCGTGATCTGATTCGTCACGAAGATCTTCCACCATCGGTAGCTTTTTCGCGTTCATTTGTTGCGCGATTTGTTCCAGCACCTTGGCGCCAGAGGTCTGATATGGCAAGGCGGTGACGATGACGTCATCGTCTTCCTTTTCGTAGGTTGCGCGCATACGAATGCTGCCATTGCCCGTGCGATACATGCTGGCAATATCTTCTTTCGAAGAAATGATCTCTGCGGTGGTAGGATAATCCGGACCCTTAATGAACTTGCACAGGTCTTTGACTGTCGCCTTGGGATTGTCGATGAGATGGATACAGGCCTCACCCACTTCGCGCAGATTGTGTGGCGGAATATCCGTCGCCATACCTACGGCGATTCCCGTCGTGCCGTTGAGTAATAACACCGGAAGTCGGGCCGGGAGTATCAGCGGTTCATCTAAGGTACCATCGAAATTGGGAACCCAGTCGACTGTGCCGTGTTTGATTTCATCGAGTAATACCTGCGCAAACGGCGTTAACTTCGCTTCCGTATAACGCATCGCAGCAAAAGACTTCGGGTCATCTTGCGAACCCCAATTGCCCTGCCCGTCTATTAAGGGATAACGGTAAGAGAATGGCTGCGCCATTAACACCATGGCTTCATAACAAGCGGAGTCACCATGCGGATGAAACTTACCTAAGACATCACCCACGGTACGTGCAGACTTTTTGTATTTTGAAGCGGCACGCAGACCCAACTCCGACATGGCATAAATAATTCTGCGCTGTACCGGCTTGAGACCGTCGCCGATATTCGGCAGGGCGCGGTCCATAATGACGTACATCGAATAGTCGAGATAGGATTTCTCAGTGAATTCGTGTAACGGTAATTTTTCTATACCGTCGTCGGTGAATTGCGTTTCTTTTCCCATATGCCTTTCTCACCCGTTCGAGGTTTTACACCTGCGCCAGATTTCCTTTGGACTCCAGCCAGGCCTTACGATCAGCGGAGCGTTTCTTTGCCAGCAACATGTCCATCATATTATTCGTTTCGTCGCCGGCCTCGATATACAGTTGCACGAGTCGGCGTGTGTCCGGTGCCATCGTTGTTTCACGCAACTGTATGGGATTCATTTCGCCCAGACCTTTAAAGCGTTGTACATTGGGTTTGCCTTTGATCTTTTCCGCGGCAATGCGATCGAGCACACCCTGGCGCTCCGCATCATCAAGCGCATAAAACACATGTTTGCCCACATCAACGCGATACAAGGGTGGCATTGCCACATAGATATGACCGGCAGCGACTAATGGTCGAAAATGGCGTACGAACAAGGCACACAACAGGGTCGCAATGTGCGCACCATCAGAATCCGCATCGGCAAGAATGCAAACCTTGTTATAACGTAGACCTTTTAAATTATCCGAGCCAGGATCAACACCGATGGCAACTGAGATGTCGTGTACTTCCTGCGAGCCCAATACTTGCTGCGGATCGACTTCCCAGGTGTTGAGTATTTTTCCCCGCAAAGGCATCACGGCCTGAAACTCACGCTCACGCGCCTGCTTGGCAGAGCCACCAGCGGAATCACCCTCGACTAAAAACAATTCGGTTCGGTCTGGATCCTGAGAACTGCAGTCGGCCAGCTTGCCAGGCAGTGCCGGGCCGCTTGTAATTTTCTTGCGTACCACTTTCTTCGCCGCGCGCATGCGTTTCTGAGCGTTATTGATGGCGATCTCGGCAATCTGTTCCGCGATGCTGGGATTTTCTCCCAACCACAAAATAAACGCATCCTTGACCACGCCAGATACGAACGGCGCGCATTCACGCGAAGACAAACGCTCTTTGGTCTGGCCTGAGAACTGGGGATCGGCCAATTTAACAGAAAGAATATAGGCACACCGTTCCCATACATCTTCTGGCGCAATCTTTACGCCGCGAGGGACCAGATTCTTGTAATCACAAAATTCTCTAATCGCCTCTGTCAGACCGGTGCGCAAACCGTTTACATGGGTACCACCTTGCGCTGTAGGGATGAGATTGACATAACTCTCGCCGACGATATCGCCACCTTCCGGTAACCACACCACCGCCCAATCAACGGCTTCCGTCTCACCCTGTTCTGCACCGACAAACGCAGACTCTGGCAGAGTCGGCACATCGCCTAGCGCTGAACGTAAATAGGCGCGCAGTCCATCCTCATAATGCCATTCTTCATTGTCGTTCTTGTCAAACTCATTAACAAAGCTGACAAATAATCCGGGACAAAGCACGGCTTTGGCGCGCAAGACATGCTTGAGACGGGAAACAGAAAATTTCGCGGAATCGAAATATTTAGCCTCCGGCCAGAATCTAACCGCTGTTCCTGTAAGCTTCTTCGCAACGCTACCGGTCACCTTTAGATTGGTCTTCTTATCACCATTGGCAAACGAAATATGATGTTCTTTGCCATCGCGCTGTATCCAGACCTCCAGCTTTTTCGACAGGGCATTTACTACCGAAACACCAACGCCGTGTAATCCGCCTGAGAACTGATAATTTTTGTTCGAAAACTTACCACCGGCGTGCAAGGTCGTCAGTATGACCTCGACACCTGGCTTTTTTTGTTCGGGATGTTTATCGACCGGCATGCCGCGACCATTGTCACGCACGCTGAGTGAACCGTCTTTGTGTAGGACTACCTCGATTCTATCCGCATGACCGGCCATCGCTTCATCGACACTGTTATCGATGACTTCCTGTGCAAGATGATTGGGCCGGGTGGTATCGGTATACATACCCGGCCGCTTACGCACAGGCTCCAGGCCGGTGAGGACTTCAATATCGGATGCACTATAACTTTTTGCCATAAGACTCGTATGTTGGTCGATCTCGCTTGACGATGCTACTGCGCTGAGAAACTAACTTCAAGTGGCAACCGATCTGCAAATTCTTTTCCGATCAGTCGCATAATCTAAAAAAATCACCTGAATTCGGTTGTTTTTGTCGTAAGTGAACGAAAAAAAGCGTTTCAATATGCCCTTTTTGTCAGATTTTGTGTTGGTTTTAACCGAACGGCTAGCCCTGAAAATGGTTCGCGCCGGAATTTAGCCAATGCAAACCCACGTTGTCAACAGTGTAAATTTGACGTTTTTTCGACGACTGTTGACGTTTTCGCCAGCCTATCAGGCTTGTCGACCGGCATCGATGGACGCACGATGTCCATCGGTGAGCTGTACAAGTTCACGCAATACACTGGTGGCGAAACAACCTTTTTGCAAAAAAAATCGTAGAGTCACTTCGTTTTCCAGTAGTTCGTATTCCAACTCTCGCACGGCGAGGCGTAAACTCCGTCGTTCCGCATTGAGTTTAGGCACGCGATCCAGTGCCGTGGCTATCTCCGGAAATTCCGCCAATACCTCACTTTCTATCTGCGCTGCCGCACCGCCAACATGCCTGTCGCCTCGCGCATAGAGTAACCCTGATGGATGTATGTCCAACTCGGCAAGTCGTGACGACAAATTTTCATCGCTAGTCGGTTTAAAAAAACTATTGCTGCCATCCAGCATCATGACATCACCATCGATAGCCGTATTCCAATTCTTACACACAACGCGTTGGCCAAGAATGTGATTGAATAAAAACGAACGCAACGAAGAAATATACAAACCCCGCTGCTTTCGATTCTGGGTCCGTTGTTTGCCACTTAGAAAACGCAGCGCCTTTTCAACATTATCACCCTCACGCCCAAAACGTTGCTCTCCAAAATAATTGGGCACACCTCCGAGGGCGATTTGCTTGAGGCGGTCTTCCATGCATGCGCGATCGTAATGGCATTCACGAATTCTGATCGCAAACCGATTTCCGCGTAATTGACCGATTTTCAGTTTTTTTGGATGGCGTGTAGCAGAAAGAACTTTGACTTGTCCCTGAGTGAAATCGTCGATCGCATCCCAAGCTACCTGGTCGCGGTTAAGCATGTTGATACTGAACCACTGTCGTGTCAGCGCATGCCTATCTTTCAAGCCCGCATATCCAATGTCGACTGGGCTTACGCGCGCGAAAGCACTCAGCTTCTCTACGACCCATTCGGTGTTAACACCGCGTTTCTCGATCAATAGCCAATGATGCGTTCCTTCACCAGCCGGTTCGAAGCCTAATTCCTCGGTAACGACAAAGTCCTCAGGGCTACTTCTGAACACACCATTTGCACAGTACTCGCCCCATGCCTGGGCGTAATCATCCATTCGGTAGCGCAATCCCGCCATATTCATCTCAAATTTGTATTAAGTTCCTGGGGCATAATGTCGATAAACAACATAATGTAGATGTAAGTTCGTATTTTTATTAAAGAAGTGTCGATGTTAGCACATAAACAATTGAATCAAACCGCTGATAATGCTGAACAAGTCCTGGATAAGGTACTCGAGTTCTGCGATATCGATAATTTACCTTCCAAGCGATTAATCATCAGACCTGGTGACCCCGCGGACAAGCTCTATTATCTTATCGAGGGCTCGGCCACGATTACCATGGATGATGGCGAGGGTAACGATATCATTTTGGGTTACCTAAATGACGGGGATTTTATAGGGGAAACCGGTCTGTTCATTCCCCAGCAGCTACGCCAGGTTACCGTGCGTACACGCGCCCAGTGCAAGATCGCGTCTATTTCTTATGCGCGTCTCAACGAACTTAGTCGCAATGAATTAAAAGACTCATACGCCGATTTTCTTCTCTCCATCGGTCGCCACATTTCCAAGCGCCTGCATCAGGCCAATCGCAAAGTCGGACACCTCGCTTTTATGGACGCCGCCGGACGTATTGCCAGTACGCTACTGGATCTTTGCAAACAGCCGGATTCCCTCACCCATCCGGATGGTATGCAAATCAAGATCAGCCGCACCGAATTGGGCAGAATCGTTGGATGTAGTCGTGAAATGGTTGGCCGCGTGTTAAAAAATATGGAACAACAGGGGCTGATTTCGGCCAGGGGCAAAACCATTGTTGTTCATGGCGCACGTGACTGACGTAATTAGTCTAGTCCGACGTATACGCCACCCGAGATCTTCCAACCATCCTCGAAATGACGTAGCAATAAAATCTCTCTTCCCTCTATAGGTTTTTCCCGACCTTCCAGTTGATACACAAAACTTTGCACCACTCGCGCAGAATTCATTTTTGTCTCGACAGGGGCGCGTTGGGCTCTAAATTCCAGGCTCGCGTAATGATCAAAGGCTCTACTCATGTCTGATATCAAATCCTCCAGATGGTATTTCCCATCAAAATATTCCTCGTGGAGAACTGAGCGATATGCATTGATGTCCTTGGCCTGAATTGCTTCGGCGCGCTTGGCCAGCACGGCGCGTATATCTGCCACATCCTGAGGGTCTGGCGTGCCGGTATTACACGCTTGAATAAATACGACAGATGACAGGATCAGACATACACGAAAGAAGAATTTCACTTTTAACACCTCACCTACGGGATCGGCATGAGTATAACGCAAGCACAGCCGTATCACACTATAGCCAAGGGCGCGATTCTATGAAAACATATCGCGACAAACCGATCACGAGTGGAAAGCAACACAAATCATGCGCATACAGAACACACCGGCACTGATGCTTGCACTCGTATTAATCATCGGGTTGGGCATAGGCTGGAGTATCTCCCGAAATAGCGTTGACAATGATGTCGCGGAAAAGATTGACGCGATTGCGACAGACGATATCAGCCTTGAATCCCTGCGCTTGAAGGTCAATGAGCTCATTCTTATCGTGGAAAACGAGCGCCAGGCGCGACAAACCCTGCAACGAAAATACGAACAGCTTCAGAAGCAGCTTATTGTGGCTAGTGCTTCAGTCCATCCATCCAATAGCGCCACAGAGAATTCCGACGCCAGTAATCAAACCTCTGCGACCGGGAGTGATGAATCAACTATCAACGCTTTTCAAAACGATGACCGATTAAATGAAGTTCAACAAGCATTGATGTCATTAGGCATGGACACTGTCGCCATGGAAAAAATTCAGCATCGTGTTGAACAACAGGAAATGCAGCAACTGTATCTGCAAAACCAGGCCAGGCGTGAAGGTTGGTACGGCACGCGTCGCTATTTCGAAGAGACCGATAAATTGGAGTCCAAAGGTAATGTCTATCGCGAGGAACTGGGTGACCGACGTTATGACAAATTCCTTTTCCAGTCCGGACAGAACAATCGCGTCAAAGTGCAAAGCGTTCTTAGCGGCTCACCAGCAGAGTCTATCGGTTTGCAGGAAAACGATATTGTTTATACCTACGGCGACAAACGTATCTTCAACTGGAATGATTTAACCAACGCCACTGCCGCTGGCGACCCACAACAAATGGCGCGCGTGGAAGTCTTACGTAACGGAGAATTAATCGAGTTTTATATCAAACGGGGACCAATGGGTATTCGATTGGGAAGTGCTCGCGTCGATCCCGAACTCTAAAATCAGTGCATGCCTCACTAATTTCTTATCGCCTCAGAAAGCAAACCGACTGATGTTGCAAAGCTGGTGGATTTATTCCAGTCCATGATGACAAAGTAATTATGGAAAATAAGGAAGTAACGTCCCTCTTCACCATCAAGATTGATTAATGCCGCTTCCGAGACATTGTCTGGCAAAGATCCGTCGGACATCGACTTTACACCCAGTTTTGTCCATTCAGACATCGGGCGCATTTTTTCCTGGTCAAAGTAGCTGGCATCCATACCCTTTGGTACTTTAACCTCCATACCCCAGGATTCATTTCTCTTCCATCCCACTTGCGAAAGATAATTGGCGCCTGAAGCCAAAGCGTCGTTACGTGTTTTCCACACGTCTTTTTTACCGTCGCCATTGTGGTCAACTGCATACGAAAGAAAAGTCGATGGCATGAATTGCGTCTGCCCCATCGCACCAGCCCATGAACCAATCATATCCTGTTTGCTTACATGGCCCTGGTCGATGATGAGCAAGGCATTGATTAATTCACGACGAAAATAGGTACTACGCCTTCCATCAAATGCCAGCGTAACCAGGGCATCTATCACCTGAAACCCGCCAGTAATCCGACCGAAATCGGTTTCAATTCCCCATAAGGCGACAATGATTTGCGGTGGAACGCCGTATTGTTGATAAATCTTTTCCAGAGTAGCTTTATTTTGCGAAAGCTTGGCCCTGCCTCGCTTGATACGTCGCTTATCCACTACCTTGTTCAGATACTTCTCAAAAGTCCATTTGAATTCCGGTTGACTACGATCGAGCTCAATCACCCGCTTTAGCGGCTTGACTCCTTTCAATGCAAGCTTGAGCGTCTCGTCAGAGACACCTTTAACTTTTGCTTCGCTTTTCAAACCCGTTAACCAACCCTCGAAGGTGGGATCGACGCGATGTTCGTCATAGTCGTCTTTCTGACCATGCGCGGCATTTACGCCTTGTACGGTCAGCAAGAAGGTGATCAAAAGAAAAACTGTTTTGTGCTTTATTGCATTCATATCGGTTTCGGATCTGTAGTCAAATCGCGTTCCACCTTATGCAGAACGCATGCTAGTTTAAAATAACCCTTTAGTTTCATCCAGTTGTAGATATAAGTATTGCAGATTTTGGTGCTTCGACAATTTTTCATCGTTGGCATCACGAGAATTTGACTTGACTTAGCCACACCCGGTTCCAGGCATTATGGCTCAGACAGAAATGACAGCTCGATCTCAAAGACGTTATCGTTCGCCTGGTGGAACAACATGAGAATAGCCGCAGTTAATTCAGCTTTTTGTTATCCAGATGGGTAAAAGGCAAAGGCACGGCCTCGATACCTTCTTCATGCAAATCGACGATCTCCTTAACCGTCGCCTCGCCCCGAATATTTCGGTGCTCGGTCTCTCCATAGTGCATTTTGCGCGCTTCCTCTGGAAATTGCCGTCCAACATCTTCGCTACTATTAACGATGAATTCACGCATCTTTTCCATTACCGCTGGATTGATAGTGGGAGCAAGAGCTTGATTACTGTTTGAGCGTTTTTCATTACTGGAAGAAGAGCCTCGACCAAGATTGATATAGCTGGCAGAAGGAACGCGGTTGATGTCGAGAGAATCACATACTGGACAGCGTAACAAACCCTGTTCATGCTGTTGCGCAAATTCATTGCTGGATCTGAACCATCCTTCAAACTGATGCATGGACGGACATGTCAGATCGTACACAACCATAAATTACCCTCTTGGTGAAAGACGCGCCATTTTAACATAGCTATTACAGCGCACTAAATGGATTAATTGATACGCTCATCGGCATTAGTGTTTATCGAGCGTTATACGTATACCGCCATTCCATTGCATCGCACGATCAGAACGGTAATTTACATGAGGCCCAGCGGCATTGATGAAACGACTGTCGAAAAATAAACGGATATTTAGCCAATAGCTAAAGACATCCAGCACTCTGGTGAGTTCCATATGGCCAAACGGCATTGGGAATCCGCTTGGCTGTAACGATCCAATTGCGCTCAGATTTATTCGTTCGATGATTGCCGGATGTTTGATTCCTAATAACATGCGGTGACGGCGTCGCCCCCACCATCCCGTCATACCGGCAGAAAGACTCGGCGAAACCACCAGGAATGCCTCCTTTACGCCTCGCCCAATTCCGGAACCTACTTCTGTGCGTATATTTCTGCCCCAGGCATCTATTTCAACGCCAACCATCACTTCTAACATATAGGGTTCGGCAAGAAATCCATAGCGCTGACCAACATTGCCGCTAATACTTGTACCTATATAGTCGGCCTTGCTTGCCAGTGTCTCGGTTGTTACGCCCAACATGGGCATGGGGTCGGCGTCACGGTAATAGACGACACCGAGTATGCCTTTTCCTGAAATTTCGTAGAGAATTCCGGGATGATTCCAGCCCATATTGTCGCTGGTATATCCCACACTCATTCTTTGGCCTTCTTCATTGCGCAGAAACTGGCCACTGGTGTCGCTTTCTTCCCACAGGTATTGTTCCATTTCCATAAACAAGGCCTCAGTATGACGTTGGCGAAACGTCTCTGCATGCGCTTGGGTCGCATAGATACACAAGCTTGCGATAAACCAAATTAGGCAGCCTTGCCACACCTTCTTCACCTACTGGATTTCCTGAGACGATACCTGATAAGGTTTTCGTGCGTAGCCGACAAAGGCTTTAGATTTGCTCTTCATAAGACTTGTTTTGGTAAAGTAATTGCTTGATCAAGACGACTGATAATCTACTGATACATCCATATATAAGGTGAGACATGACTGCTGAGGCGAATCAGAACGAGAGACGACAATTTTCCCGCGTACCATTTGAGGCATCTGTGACGCTCAGCTGCCCTGCCGGAAAGTGGACAGGCAAGCTTGTCGACATATCGCTGAAAGGCCTGCTGGTTAGCCGCCCACAATACTGGACATGCAAAGCGGGTGATCCAATGCTGATCGAGATCCATCCACCGGAAGAGGTTTTCCAGATCACAATGGAAGTGATAGTGGCGCATGCAGAGTCCGATAGAGTTGGATTGCGCTGTATTGGTATTGATATCGATAGCGCGTCCCATTTGCGCCGCCTGGTCGAGCTCAACCTGGGCGACGAAGAGATACTCAATCGCGAATTGTCGATTATGGGTGCTTAAATCAGACTCAGAGCGTCACCAAGTCGGCTGACGGGTATAACTTCGACGCCATCAGGAATATGTCGTGGTTTGTTGGCCTTGGGTAACACTACCCGGTGATAACCATGTTTAGCCGCCTCCCGTACCCGTTCTTCCCCATTGGGCACAGGGCGTATTTCACCGGCAAGACCTACCTCACCAAATACCGCCATGTCGTTTGCCACGGGGCGATTGCGAAAACTCGATAACGCCGCCAGTATGACCGCCAGATCAACCCCAGTTTCACCCACTCGCACGCCGCCGACGACGTTCACATACACATCCTGATCATACATGGCGATGCCACCGTGACGATGTAACACCGCTAGCAACATCGACAGGCGATTATGCTCCAGACCTACTGTTACTCGTCGCGGATTAGACAAATGCGACTCATCCACCAGCGCTTGAAGCTCCAGCAACATAGGACGACTGCCTTCGCGGGTAATACTGATGACGCTACCAGGAACGGGATTCTCATGGCGCGAAAGAAAGATTGCCGAAGGATTACTCACCTCTTTCAGACCACCCTCGGTCATGGCGAACACCCCAAGCTCGTTCACGGCGCCAAAGCGATTTTTCACCGCCCGCAGCATACGATAGCGTCCATCCGACTCCCCTTCAAAATACAGGACAGTATCGACCATGTGTTCCAGCACCCGTGGCCCGGCTATCACGCCCTCCTTGGTGACATGCCCAACCAGGAAGATAGAGGTGCCGGTCTGTTTGGCAAACTGCACCAGCATGCCTGCGGTCTCCCGTAACTGAGCGACTGCCCCTGGCGCTGATTGTAATGTTTCGCTGAAGATGGACTGTATCGAATCGATTACGATGACTTTCGGTCGATCACGCTGCGCCGTCGCAATTATCGTCTCCACCCGTGTCTCGGCCATCAAACGTATTTTGTCCGCTTTGAGCCCGAGTCGCTGGGCGCGCAAACTTACCTGTTGCAATGACTCTTCGCCAGTAACATACAGCACCGGCAGGCTCTGGCTCAAACTGACCGTTCCCTGTAATAGCAGCGTTGATTTACCGATACCGGGATCACCACCGATAAGGATAACGGAACCGAGTATCAGTCCCCCGCCCAACACCCGATCGAGCTCCGGACTTCCTGTGGTAATTCGACTTTCCTGTACCGCTTCCACCTCGGACAATAACAAGGTGTGTCCACTACCATCGGCGCTGCCCGCATAGCCGGAAAATCGAGCTTTGCGCCCAATCGCTGTTGGAGCGGTGGTTTCCTGCAAGGTATTCCAAGCCAGACAGTCCGCGCATTGGCCGCCCCACTTGCTGGTCTGGCTACCACAGGCGTTACACACATAAATAGATTTGGTTTTTGCCATGATTATTGCTCGACAAAGCGCACGCGAGAGGTCACGCGACAGACGAGTTCATAGGGTATGGTGTGGGCATGGCCGGCAATTTCTTCAACGGGTAGACCATCGCCCCACAAAATGACCTTGTCGCCAACCATGACGTCGTGATCCATGCCCAGGTTGACGCACAGGCTGTCCATACTCACCCGGCCAACTAGGGGATAACGCAGGCCACCGATCAACACTGGCGTGCCGTTCTCCGCATGTCGTGGATAGCCATCGCCGTATCCGATCCCAACCACCGCGATTTGGGTATCGCGTTCTGCCTGCCAATGACCACCATAGCCGACGGTGTCGCCCTTCCCGATTGTTTTAATCGCAATGACCTGGCTGGCAAGTGTCATGACTGGCAACAACTCGAACTGATCACCCCAGGTATCTGCAAACGGCGAAATACCGTACAGCATCACGCCGGGACGCACCCAGTCCATGTGGCTTTCCTGCATCGCGAGCAGGCCCGCGGAATTGGCCATACTTTTCTCGCACACCAGGTCTTGGGTGTACTCATGAAACATATCGATTTGTTTGCGATTGACCGGATCGTTGCGCCGATCGGCATTGGCAAAATGAGACATCGCAAAACAATTTGCAATGTTCGAAGTAGACATGGCACGCAGGCGATCCCAAGCCCGATTGAATTCGACTGGATCGAAACCGAGACGATGCATACCCGTATCGAGTTTGGCCCACACGTCTATGGGGTTAGTGAGCGCCACCCCCTCCAGGATTTCAACTTGTTGCATATGGTGGATGACGCTGTCGATACGCCACTGAGCCAGCGTCTTCAATTCCTGTCGGTCGGCAAATCCTTGTAGTAACAATATCCGCTGCGTCATACCTGCTTCGCGCAGATAGATTGCTTCTTCAATTTTCGCCACCCCAAAGGCGTCCGCATCGGCGAGATTTCTCGCCACGCGCAGCAAACCATGACCATAGCCATTGGCCTTGATGACCGCCATGATTTTGCTGTTTGGGGCCAGTTTACGGACTTGCTTTAAATTGTGTTGAAATGCTCCGACGTCGAGGGTGGCAACAGCCGAACGGGTCATTCATAGTCCTCGTCATAGACGCTATGGATATAGTTTTCAAAACGCGTGTACTGGCCCAGGAAGGTCAGCCGCACCGAGCCGATGGGACCGTTACGTTGTTTGCCGATAATAATCTCGGCCGTACCCTTGTCTGGACTTTCCGGATTGTAAACTTCATCGCGGTAGATGAATACAATGACGTCGGCGTCCTGCTCGATCGCACCTGATTCACGCAAGTCGGACATAACCGGGCGCTTGTTTGGCCGTTGTTCAAGACTGCGATTGAGCTGCGACAGGGCAACAACAGGGACGTTGAGTTCCTTCGCCAGACCTTTCAGTGAGCGGGAGATTTCAGAAATCTCGGCTGCACGACTTTCTTTCATTCCAGGTACCTGCATCAGCTGCAGATAATCGATCACGATCAAACCCAGTTGCCCTACTTCACGACTGAGACGACGCGCTTTGGAACGCAATTCATTCGGACTCAAGGCAGGCGTATCGTCGATAAAAATCGGCGACTCTGCAAGCAAGCCAACGGCTTTTGTCAATCGTGGCCAATCATCGTCGCCTAACTTACCTGTACGTACTTTATGCTGGTCGATACGTCCGATAGACGACATCATACGCATCGCCAGTTGCTCACCCGGCATTTCCATACTGTAAACCGCTACTGGACGGTGACCGTCTATAGCGGCGTACTCCGCCATGTTCATACAAAATGTGGTTTTACCCATTGAGGGACGACCGGCTACGATAACGAGATCGCCTGCCTGTAAGCCGGAGGTCATCTCATCAAATTCGCTCCAACCTGTGGGAACGCCAGTGATCGGATCATCTTGTTGAAACAGCATGTCGATGCGATCAACTGCTCTACTCAACAAATCCTTTATGCCAACAAAACCTTTGTTGCTACGCGAACCTTTTTCCGCGATTTCAAATACCAGTCGTTCCGCAGTGTCGAGAATTTCAGCGCTTGCGCGCCCTTCGGGATTGAACGCACTATCGCTAATAGCCCCACCAACCGTAATAAGTTGGCGAAGAATTGATCGCTCACGTACGATACCTGCGTATGCTTTTATATTCGCTGCACTAGGCGTATTTTTTGCCAGTTTGCCGAGATAAACCAATCCACCGGCATTGTTTAATTCGTTTACGTTCTCCAACCATTCCGACAATGTAACAACGTCGAAAGGTTTTCCCTCGGAGGCAAGATGTCCGATCGCACGAAAGATTAACTTATGATCATGACGATAAAAATCATCTTCGATAACCATATCTGAAACCTGATCCCACGCATTGTTATCCAACATCAACGCGCCCAGTATGGACTGTTCCGCTTCAACTGAATGTGGCGGAATCTTGAGTTGTTCGGTTTCTGTATCTCGAGTGGGTAATGGAACGGCGAAGTCTTGCATAGGAGTTTTATAAAGACTTCTGAGACGGGTTGCAAGGACAATTCTTTGGCAGTTAGTCGGCTAGAAACAATATATTGGTTAAAACATGATCATGAATTTAAGCCAGTATTTGATTTCATTCACGAAACTTTTTTCAGCAAAATTAAACGAAACACTTGCACGAAATCGCCAACAAAAAACGGGATGGTGTGTTACACCATCCCGTTTCATATCGTGTCGCTATGCGTTAAAACAAATATTGTTTTAACAATTATTCTGCAACAACCGTTAGCTTAAGTGTCGCGCTAACATCAGGGTGTAATTGCACAGTGAACTCATACTCGCCCACGTTACGAATCGCACCTTCTGGCATGGAAACTTCATTTTTTCCAATTTCAACGCCAGCAGCAGTCGCCGCGTCTGCAATGTCACGTCCACTGATGGAACCGAACAACTTTCCTTCATCCCCGGCAGTGCCAGACATGGTCAGGCTAAGCGCTGAAATTTTATCCGCTCTTGCCTGTGCTTCAGCCAAAGACTCAGCAGCACGTGCCTCCAGTTCGGCACGCTTGGCTTCAAACAAGGCAATATTTTCCTTGGTTGCTTGAACAGCCTTACCTTTTGGGATAAGAAAATTACGCCCGTAACCGGAACGAACCCTTACCTGATCGCCAATGCTACCCAGGTTTTTAACTTTATCTAATAGAATGATTTCCATTGCATCACCTCGTAAACGCTTGTTGCCCGTGAGGCAACACAAATATTTAAACTGAACTCTTTTTAAAATACTTTCGTAAATCAACCCAACTATCGATAACCGCACTGATCGCAAGCGCTGCAGTCATTTGTGGCATGGCAAATAGCAACAACACATACAAGATCACCAAAAAGATGACGTTACCGCCACCATTAGCTACCCAGTCGTGCATCAATGCCAATCCGGGTATGCCCGCAATGGTGACTACGACTAACATCAAGTCTGTGGCAATCGGCATAGATCCACTACCAACCATAGCCAGAACGATAAACAACACCGTCAACGCAGCCGTTGTCCGATCAAGGCGTAAGCTGAAAAACTCCTGCTTAAATCCACCTGGGTTGTAAAGCATTGCCTGCCACCAACGCCCAAGAAACAGGCTAAATATCAGGCTGACCACAAAGGCACTGGCAATTATGCCGGTCATCATCTGCGCCATGACATCTACGATTTCCGCAACGCTTGATATGCCTTCTGGTAACTCTGTCTGACTCAAGGCATCACTGAAAAACTTGGTCAGAATGTCTCGCCACCAGGCAACCGGATCATCTAGCGCCGCATAGATACCCAGCACCACCAGGATACCGAGTAATCCCGCGACACTCAGCGTCAAGGGCAAAGAAACCGTGCGGCGTAATACCAACGACAAACCCAGTATCGGTAACCATACCACCAGCAAATAAGCCAGGGCTAAAGCCATCTGACCAAACATCATCATGGATAACGCGCCCATGATGAGCACCGCAACACCGGTGATTAACAGACCTTCGGTTGCGCCTTTACGCAAAGTGATCAGCGCAATAATACCGCCACTGACATAGCTAAAAGGCGGCAATATTAACGACAAAACCGCAAAGATTGCCGTTAATACCATGGCCTGAATACGGCCACGCGTCACGAAAGTGGCCAGGGCCTTCATCTATTCTGTTCCCTGCCTCAAATACACCAATTACTTATGTGAATCAGTATATGGCAACAAGGCTACATAGCGGGCACGCTTGATAGCAGCCGCCAATTGACGCTGATAACGCGCACTGGTACCCGTGATACGGCTGGGTACGATTTTTCCGTTTTCAGTAATGTAATTCTTCAACAAGTCCAGATCTTTGTAATCGATCTGCTTGATACCTTCTGCAGTAAAGCGGCAAAACTTTCTACGACGAAAAAAACGTGACATATTTAATTCACTCCATCAATTTCAATTCGTTTGCGTGGATGACCAGTTTGATTTCCTGACCACGAAAAACTGATTTATTTAAAAACCCTTTGACCTGGACTGCGCTACCTTCTTTAAATCCCTGCAACTTTGGCTGTAAGTCCTTACCGGCGACGATCACACTGATTCGTAACTGAACCTGTCGTGGTAAACCGGCTTCCTGTTGCTGCGAAACATGCTCAAGCGTAAAACGACTTATCGGAATACCAGCTGGTGTTTCGCGGGTCTGAGGCGAACGGACTATATATCCGTTCAAGCAAACCAGGTTAGCGTCAAACCCTTGTTCAGGCGTCTTCACTCACTGATTCATCAGCGCGTGAGGCCTTGCGTGAATCTTCAGCTGCCTTCTCTTTGGCCATAGGCGAAGGTTCGGTAACAGCTTCATCCAACACGATGATCATGTCACGCAAAACAGCATCATTGAAACGGAAGGCGCTCTTTAACTCATCAAGCGCTTCCTGACCACATTCGATGTTCATCAGGATATAGTGCGCTTTATGGATTTTTTCGATTGGAAAGGCAAGTTGACGACGACCCCAATCTTCCAGACGGTGAACCTTGCCGCCACTGGACTCGATAGACGAACGATAACGCTCTACCATACCAGGAACCTGCTCACTCTGATCAGGGTGTACCAGAAAAATAACTTCGTAATGTCTCATATTAATCCCCTTATGGATTCGACAGCCTCCCCTAATGGGTGAGGCAAGGAGTAGAAACGACTGAAAATTAGCCAGACGCTTCTGAAGCCGACGGATTCTACTGGATTTGTCCGCAAGCTGCAAACCCTGTGGGCTAGACTAACCCACAGAGATTTCAGTATAGAAGCGGCACTTTGCATGAACTATAGTGTCAATACCAATTAACCCGGAACTAATAACCGAGTGGGAGGGAAAAGATATGAGACGTCAGCCTTCAAATCGCACACGCCAATTACTGTATATCAGCATCGCGGCCAGCGTTTTTTCTTTAATATTATATAGTTACAAGTCTATTTCCAGCACAGGAGTGGAAGAACAGCTATCCCAGGGATGTTCGAACAATGACATTCAGATCGTCGACAGCGGTCTGTGTGAACAGATTCAGTCTCCCGTTTCTCAGATTCAACTTAGCAGTACCAGGTAATCAGGCACGCGCCAAACGTTGGCGCCTGACCTCATATAGGCAGATGGCGGTCGCGACCGAGGCATTCAGGCTTTCTACTTGCCCTGACATGGGTATGTTTACCAAAAAATCACAATATTCACGGGTCAGGCGGCGCAAGCCGCTGCCCTCACTGCCTATGACAATGGCGACTGGCCCAATATAGTCACCTTCAAATACGTTCTTCTCCGTCGCGGCATCTGTACCCGTAATCCATATCCCCTGTTCGCGTAACCATTCCATTGTTCGCGATAGATTTGTCACCTGGACAAAAGGCGTGGACTCGGCTGCACCACAGGCGACTTTTCGTACAGTCGCGGTAATTCCAACCGAATTGTTTTTGGGCGCGATCACTACCTGTACCCCAGCCGCATTCGCCGTCCGCAGACAGGCTCCAAGATTGTGTGGATCCTGAATACCGTCGAGGATGAGAATAAACGCGGGTTCTTTAAGATCGGCTAGCAGCGCCGGCAATTCCTGTTCACTAATGCTTCGTTCGCTTGCGCCATATACGATGGCTATCCCTTGATGGTTGCCATCGCATCGTTCATCCAGTTGTCGCTTGTCAAGAAAGCTGAAACGGATATTGCGTTTCTTGAGCTCGCCTAAAATGTCCTGCACTTGCGCATTACGAATCTGTTTTTGTACCAGCGCTTCACGAATATTATCCGCATCACTACTGAGTATTGCGCGTACCGCATGTATGCCATATACGATTTCTGACATTAACTATTACCTACGCGATTTCTTTTTTGCTTTGGCAGTGGATTTTTTCCTGCCGGTCTTTTTACGCGCCTTTTTTTCAGACTTGCCCGGTTTTTCGGACCTATCTGCGTCACGGTGTTTCCCTTGCTTACTCGAAGGAGGCTTTCCTTCCTGTACACGGCTCGCCAGCTCGAAATCGATCTTTTTGTCATCCAAATCTACCCGCACTACCCGTACGCGCAATTCATCAGACAATCGATAGATTTTTCGACTACGCTCGCCAACCAGACGATGCTTGGCAGGATCATAATGATAGTAGTCGTTATCCAGTGCGGTAACATGCACTAAGCCTTCGACAAAGAAATCATTGAGCTGAACGAATAAACCGAAACTCGTTACCGCTGCAACTTTACCATCAAACTCCTCACCCACTTTGTCTTGCAGGAATTCACATTTCAACCAGTCGAGCGCGTCGCGAGTAGCGTCGTCGGCGCGTCGTTCAGTCATCGAACAGCCTTCGCCGAGGCGCTCCATTTCTTCAAAGCTGTAATTAAATGCTTTGGCTGATTTGCCCTGAATTAAATGTCTCAATGCGCGATGTACGAGCAAATCGGGATAACGTCGAATCGGCGACGTAAAGTGCGTATACGCATCATAGGCCAATCCAAAGTGACCGCTATTTTCGGGACAATAGACCGCCTGACTCAGGCTTCGTAACAATACTGTTTCTATCATTTGAGCGTCTGGACGCTCGCGAATTTCGCGTATCAACTTGGCATAATGTTTTGGCTCGGGATCGTTACCGCCGCCGAGATAGAGCCCAAACTCTCCAAGAAATTCACGCAAATATTCCAGCTTTTCTTCGGTAGGCCCCTGATGTACGCGGAACAGAATGGGGATTTCGTGTTCTTCCAGATATTCAGCTGCCGCAACATTGGCCGCGACCATGCACTCTTCAATAATTTTATGCGCGTCGTTACGCACGACTGGTACGATGCGTTCAATTTTACGATGCTCACCAAACACGATGCGTGTTTCGATGGTATCAAACTCAATGACGCCACGCTTTTCGCGGCGGGAGGCAAACGATTTATATAAAGCATATAAATGATCAAGATGTTCGGTGAGATGTTCGTATTGCCGACGAACAGTCATATCACGCTCGACAACCATGGCCGCGACTTCGTTATACGTCAGTCGCGCATGTGAACGCATAACGCCTTCGAAGAAGCGATAGCTTTTTACTGTTCCGCTGGCAGAGACAATCATTTCACACGCCATACACAAACGGTCGACTTGCGGATTCAACGAACACAGTCCATTGGACAATACTTCCGGTAACATCGGAATCACAGTGCCGGGAAAATAGACCGAATTCCCTCTTTGCTGGGCTTCGAGATCCAGCGCAGAATCGGGTTTTACGTAATGGGAAACATCCGCTATTGCAACTATGAGGCGAAAACCTTTTCCGTGAGGTTCACAAAATACCGCGTCGTCGAAATCGCGAGAATCTTCACCATCTATCGTGACTAACGGTGTTGCGCGTAAATCTTCGCGACCTTGTTTAGCCGCTTCAGGTACTTCTTTGTTAAAGTCCTGTATTTCTTTTTTTACGTCATCAGGCCATTCAAAAGGAATCTGATAGGTACGCAGGGCAATATCAACCTCCATGCCCGGTGCCATCTCATCACCCAGCACTTCGACTATCTTACCTATCGGTGCCGAACGCCAAGTGGGATGCTCGATAATTTGCACGACTACGATCTGACCATCTATGGCACTGGAGCGATTTTCCGGAGAAATTAAAATATCCTGGTTTATACGCTGATTGCTGGGAGATACGAAACTAACCCCATGCTCCTGCCGATAACGACCGACTATCTGTTCATTTGCCCTTTCTAACACTTCGACCGGTGCGCCTTCTTTACGCCCTCGCTTGTCTACACCAGCGACACGCGCGACGATTCTGTCGCCGTTAAGAATACCTCGCATACGTTTAGCAGAAAGAAAAAGGTCTTCACCACCATCGTCAGGCACCAGGAATCCGTAGCCATCACGATGACCTATTACGCGACCACGAATAAGATCCATCTTACGGGTAACACCGTAGGCGCCACGGCGATTACGTATCAGTTGTCCATCTCTTTCCATGGCACGCAAACGACGGCGCAGCCCTTCCATTTCATCATCATCAACAATGTCAAAATGTGAGGCGATATCACCTAAATGCAAAGGATGCCCAATGTCTTCAAGGATTTGCAGGATAAACTCCCGACTGGGTACAGGCTTTTCATATTTTTCGGCCTCTCGGCCGGCGTTTGGGTCGTCAGTGAAACGCTGATTGTTTGACAAAAATTACATCTCCCGGTAGAGTTCGCTTTCGCTGAGCCGAGGTGGTGAAATTGGTAGACACGCTAGCTTCAGGTGCTAGTGGGGGCAACCCCGTGGAGGTTCGAGTCCTCTCCTCGGCACCAATTATTCTTTCCAATTGATCAAATAGATCACCTGCCCACAATGGGCGGGCCATTATTACAGATCCCGTGTATTTTTTCTACGTAAGTGTTTGGAGATAGAGGAAACGAGGCGACGTTATGCCGCCCGTTGAAGTATATCCATTACCTGATCTGGGTCGAAGGGTTTGTAAATACAACCAGTGATTGAGAGTGATCGCAGAGGGTCTATACCCTGTTCACTGTTTAGTTTTTCTCCTATGAGGAAAATCACCGTTGTACCTGACAATTGATCACGGATGTTTATGTACTCAGCCAATCCGGATATAACAGTGTTGTCTAGTTCATAAATAATAATATTTGTAGACTGACGGTGAGCATCCAAGGCCTGTTCACCATTTGTAACAATAGCCGCTTTCGCCCCTGATGCACTAATCGCTTGTTTCAATTGCTCAGCAAAACCAAGCGAGGGATTATCAACCAAAACGATGCCGTGTCGATTTGCCTTAGCCGTTTCCACCACTTTATCAGGTTCACTATTGGAACGAAGTACTGCAACGGGATTCCCATTGGAAACTGTCTCAAGCACCTGTTCAATTCGAAATCCAGTCATCAGGATGACTTTAGATTTTGGATAGGTTCTGGTCAATTGACTAAACAATGTGACCCCGTTGGTGTCTGGTAATTTGATATCAACAAAAGCCAGATCAAATCCTTCGCGCGCCTTTTCCAATGCCATTTTCCCGTCATAGGCAGCATAGACTTCATAGCCTTCATCATCGAGTATCATCGACAAGCCATCAGCCAGGTCTTCGTTGTCATCCACGACTAACACACGCTTCATTGCTCAGTCCTCCTGTGCTAACACATGTTATAGGTAGCCAAAGCTTTACTGTTGTCCCGCTACCTGCAATAGACTCAATTTCTATACCGCCGCTATGTTGCTCCATAATCTGCTTAACCGTTGGCATACCCAGGCCTACGCCAAAACCTTTGGTACTATATAGCGGCTCGAAAATCCGTTCGAGAACCTCATCAGTCATACCCACGCCGCTGTCTTTTATTTCAATCGCAACGCGTTCAGCTTCCATCTTGGTCTGTATTGAAATCAGTTTTTCATTACTGTTTTTGTTTTCAGCAATCGCTTGCCAGGCGTTTTCCAGTATATTGACAATGGCTCTTCGCAACCGACCGGTATCGACAACAATGGATTCTGGTCCGGAAAACGTTAGTTTTGCCTTGATACCATCTGGAAACAATATTTCACCAATCAAATTCTCGAGCCAAGGTTTAAATAAAGTTTCTTCGCGCTCCAAGGTTGTAATACGTGTAAAGTCGAGCAGTTCATCTATTATATGATCGCAACGGGCAATATTGCGCTCTATGCGCTGGTAGGCCTGAACCAATTGCTGATCATCGGACAATTTCTTACGAATATAGTAAAGCGATGGACGGATAGCTCCCAAGGGGTTACGCAGTTCATGACTGACCGTCGCGGTTAATTGCCCTAGTGTTGCGAGTCTTTCACTTCTGACGAGTTCGGCCTGGGCCTTGTGTAATTCTAATGTTCTTTCCTCGACCAATTCTTCCAAGCGCTCACGGTATAGTCGAAGTTCTTCATCTTTGCGTTTTTGTTCTGTTATGTCGTAAACCGTTCCAATCATACGAATCGGGTCACCGGCTTCGTTGCGATAAACCTTTCCGCGCTCTTGAACGACTCGTTCTTCACCGGTTCGAATTCGAACTATGCGATGCTCAATATGATATTCGACATTCTTATCTGCGACGGCTGCATTTACTGCGTCAACAACTTTCTGTCTATCATCTTCATGTATAGTTTCGAGAAAGGCTTCATAGGTGGCGCCAAAGCTTTTTGGCGCTTGACCGAAGATACGATAGATCTCATCTGTCCAACTGAGACCTCCATTGATGATGTCCCAGTCCCAGCTACCAATATGGGCGATTGCTTCCGCCTTGGCATAGGTTTCCTCGCTTCTGGCTAAAGCTGCCTGGATCTTTTTCGTTTCAGAAATATCCATGAACGACATCATGATACACATCGGATTTTGTTCGTGATCGAATAGTAGGCTCGCCGCTAATTGAGCACAAAACCGACTTTCGTCATGGCGTATACCACCAACCTCGCCTATCCAGTGTCCTTCGCCAGGAACCGCTTCCAAGATGGCTTTTAGATCGTCTTTTTGAGAAAGAAAGATTTCAATGTTTTTTTCAATGATGTCCTTGCAATCATTAAGTCCCCACAACTTGAGAAAGGCGCGATTGACATATCCAATCTTTCCTTCCAAGGTGGTAAAAGCTATGGCATTTACTGAAGCCTCGATTGCGCGACTTCTGAGACCGGTGTCGTTCAAATGTCTGCCCACGATATCTTTCCTATAGCGCTGGTCTAACCTATAGCGCAAAAAATAGGCGATACTGTATACACAAACATCCCCACACAGGGGGAATATTACATTTATTTACGTTTGAACAATTGAAATTAGAAACGAAATGGCGGCGCAGCGCCGCCATCCGATATCAAGACTGGTAAAGATCTTCAAGAATGATAGTTTCCGTACGCTCTGGTCCAGTGGAAACCATGGCAATTGGCGCCTCGCAAATTTCAGCAATACGTCTGAGGTAATTTTGTGCGTTAACCGGTAAGTTATCGAAAGACTTTACACCGACAGTTGACTCAGACCAGCCTGGCATCGTTTCGTAAACCGGTTCGCACTGAGTATAGGCTTCAGCACCAATAGGTGGCGCGATTTGATCAACGCCATCCACCTTATATCCAACTCCAATGTTTATGCTATCCAGTCCATCCAACACATCGAGCTTGGTAATGCACAACCCGCTTACGCTATTAATCTGTATCGAACGACGCAAGGCAACCGCATCAAACCAGCCACAACGTCGCGCACGACCCGTGGTTGATCCGAATTCGTGCCCTTTCTTCGCCAGATGTTGACCTACTGCATCTTCCAATTCCGTCGGAAAAGGACCGGCGCCCACGCGTGTGGTATAGGCCTTGGTGATACCAAGTACGTAATCAAAATAGAGTGGTCCCACACCAGTACCTGCTGATGCGCCACCGGCAGTAGTGTTCGACGATGTTACATACGGATAGGTGCCGTGATCGATATCTAGTAAAGCACCCTGTGCACCCTCGAACAATACTGAAATATTACGCTTACGATAGTCATCAAGCAGCTCTGGAATATCTGCGACCATCGGCGCGATAGTTTCCTGAAAACTCAGTGCATGTTCCAGTGTTTGCTGAAAATCGACGGGCTCTTCTTTGAAATAATGTTGTAGAACAAAATTGTGATAATCGAGAACTTCACCGAGTTTGGCCGAGAAACGCTCGCGATGAAATAGATCCGCTAGTCGCAATGCACGTCGCGCGACTTTGTCTTCGTAGGCCGGCCCGATGCCACGGCCGGTAGTGCCAATCGCCGCTTTTCCACGCGCCTTTTCACGCGCCTGGTCGAGTCTGATATGGTACGGGAGTATCAGAGGACAGGCCGCACTTACACGCAGTCTTTCACGCGCCGGAACGCCGTTACTCTCAAGCATTTCGATTTCTTTCATCAAGGCATCGGGGGCTAACACCACGCCATTGCCGATCAAACACTGTACGTTATCACGCAAAATGCCCGATGGAATCAAATGCAAAACGGTTTTTTTATTCCCTACGACGAGTGTATGGCCAGCATTGTGTCCGCCCTGGAAACGCGCTACTGCCCCTACTCTGTCTGTCAGCAAATCAACAATCTTGCCTTTGCCTTCGTCACCCCATTGACTTCCGATTACTACAATATTCTTGCTCATCGCTACTTTCTCAGGTTTTTGATCATCCAGTTATTGTCTTCATTCACCAGCACGCGGTCACAATACACCACACTGGCATCTTCTTCACCTGGCAAGGCTTGTATCACCCGTTCACCCTGCGCACGTAATTCTGCAACTTTTTTCGCTAGTCGCGCGTCGTCCGACGACGGCGCAAATACACCACTGCGCTTGTCTGCAATATTTTCATCCAATCCCATAATCGCGGTCAGATCCAGACTAAAACCGGTAGCGGGTCGATGGCGTCCAAAGACTTCACCAATTCCGTCATATCGCCCGCCAACTGCAATGGCCTGCCCATAACCCGGTGCGTAGGCGCCGAACACAATTCCCGTGTGGTAGGCGTATCCGCGTAGCTCGGCAAGATCGATATTCAGGTACTTGTCAGGCCAACGTTTTTTAAAACCTTGCGCTATCTCTTGTAAATCACCCAATGCCTTTTTAACCGCTTCGTCGGCATGGGACAGCACATCGGCCGCTTCGTCTAACACCTCAACACCACCGTTGAGACGCGTCAAACTTGCGAGCATTTTGGTCGCGCTTTGATTTGCAACAGACTTGAGTATTTCATCAATCTCCGGCTGCGCCTTACGCTGCAAGGCATCGAATAAATGCGCTTCTGTCACCGCCGATAAATCCGCCTGACGAGTCAGACTACGAAATATTCCGACATGACCAAGATCAATATAGCAGTTATCACGTTTTGCCGCGCGCAATGCCTCCATCATCATATTGATGATTTCCAGATCGGCCGCTATACCTTCATAGCCATATAGCTCAGCGCCACATTGTACCGGGTTACGTGAACCGCCGAGTTCGCGCGGCCTCGTCAGCAATACATGGCCAAAGTAACACAAACGTGATGTACCCTCGGATTTTAGACGGTGGGCATCAATACGTGATACTTGAGGCGTGATGTCGGCGCGTACGCCGATCAATTTGCCACTGGCCGAGTCGGTCAATTTAAAGGTATTGGATTCAAGGTCACCTGCCTTGCCCACTACGAGAGAATCAAGAAACTCAACCATCGGTGGGATAACCAGTTCGTATCCCCAGGAGTGGAACAGTTTGAGTAGATGACGGCGCATGTGCTCAAGCCTTATGGCCTGTGGCGGTAAAAATTCATCTATGCCATCAGGCAGCAACCAGGGTTTGTCCACATTCATAACTCAATTCACTCTTATTTCAAACGCAAAAAGGCGGTGCGTTTGCGCACCGCCTGTAGTCATTGCTTTTTCACTCTAAACGCTACGATTACTTACCTGCGTTATTAAAATATTTAAAGAATTCTGCGTCGGGCTGTATCACGACGAAATCCTGTTTGTCTTTGAACGTCGAACGATAGGCGCTCAAACTGCGATACAAAGCGTAGAATTCACTGTCTTTGTTGTATGCATCTGCGTAAATCTTGGCCGCGCTTGCATCACCCTGACCACGAATCTGTTCTGCATCACGATAGGCCTCTGCCAGCAAGATTTCACTCTGTCGGTCTGCATCCGCACGTATACGTTCTGCTTCCTCCGCACCTCGTGAGCGGAAATCTTTGGCAACACGCGCGCGTTCGGCTTCCATACGTTGATAGACGGAACTACTGACGTCTCGAGGAAGGTCAATACGCTTGATACGCACATCGACGATTTCGATACCGAATTCACTTGCCTGCTTGGCGGCATTTACCAATATGCTGTTCATAATCTGTGAACGCTCACCGGACACCGCTTCCTGGATAGTTCGCTTACCGAACTCGTTACGCAGACCGTCTTTGATAATTTGCGAAATTCGATTCGATGCTCTGCGCTCATCACCACCCATGGATTTATAATATTGCGCGACGTCGTTGACACGCCATTTGATAAACGAGTCTACAGTGACGTTTTTCTTTTCACTGGTGAGATACTCTTCTGGACGAGCATCTACTGTCAGTACACGCGAGTCGAATTTACGAACGTTATTCACAATCGGAATCTTGAAATGTATGCCTGGCGCAAACTGATCATCAACGATTTCACCCAGGCGAAACATGATCGCCTTTTCCTTTTCGTTTACGATGAATACCGAAAATGAAGCCACCAGCACAACAATCGCCAAAACAACACCTAAGGACTTAACACCACTCATAACTATCGTCCTCCTCTACCGCGTGAGTTATCGCGATTGCGACTCTCGGGCAATACCCGTCTAATCCCCTCTTCGGTGATTTCGGGGAGATTCATAGGAACAGCTGTCGGAGACGACGCGCCTTGCGGCATCAAACGATCCAGTGGCAGATACATCAGATTATTACCACCTTTGACGTCTATCATCACTTTGGTTGTGCTGCTCAGCACCGACTCCATGGTCTCAAGATAGAGACGTTGGCGTGTTACCTTTGGCGCCTTTTTGTATTCTGTCAGCATTTGTTCGAAGCGCTGAGATTCACCTTCGGCCTGCGCCACGATTCGTGCCTTATAACCGCTGGCCTGCTCCAGTTCACGGGCAGCCTTACCACGTGCACGGGGAATAGTGTCATTAGAATAGGCTTCTGCTTCGTTGATCAATCGTTGTTGATCCTCGCGCGCCTTGATAGCGTCCTCGAACGCGCCTCTCACCTCTTGCGGTGGTTGCGCGCTCTGGAGATTTACACCGATGACTTCAAGACCAGTACCATAGCGATCCAGCTGTTCCTGGATTAATTGTTCGGTACGATCAGCGATGTCACTCTGTCCTTCGGTGAGAACGAAGTCCATCTTGCTCTTACCCACCGCTTCACGGATGGCACTCTCGGTCGCCTGACGCAAGGTCGCATCCGGATCACGTACCATGAACAGATAGTCCTTGGCATCCTTCACCCGATACTGCACCGCGAACTTGATATCAACGATATTTTCATCCTGGGTCAGCATCAAGGCTTCCTGAGGAACGCTTGCGGCTTCGCGCGCTGAAGATTGGCGGTAACCAACTTCGACATTCCGGTTCTGATCAACATCCACGATTTCAACGGACTCGACAGGATAAGGGATATGCCAGTGTGGTCCGGGTTGTGAGGTATCCACATACTGACCGAATCGGGTCACTACGCCGCGCTCCGCCGGTTCAACAATGTATATACCTGATAGCCCCCAGACGATGACAACGACGACGAGAATAAGTCCGATAGCCCCAGACCCAGGAGCGCCGCTCCCGCTGTCACCACCACCAGTGCTCTTGCCGCCAAAGATACCGCCAAGCTTGTTTTGAAATTTCTTCAAAACCTCATCGAGGTCGGGAGGGCCTTGGTTCTTGCCACCACCCGAATTACCCCAAGGGTCTTTATTACCGGAACCGCCAGGTTCGTTCCAGGCCATAAGAGTCTTACCTTTTTTGCTATGAATTCAATAAAAACGTTAGCCCACGAATTTTAGGGGGCTTGGTCCACGCCCGCAAGTAATTGCCCGTTTTTTGGCAAAATTTTTTCAAATTGATGGCCAAATCGCTTTTCCAGCCCTTCGAGCGTGCTGCGCTGTATGCTAACCTCCAACAAAAACCCACCATCCTGCGGGTCTTTTTCATTGACAACCACACCTAATTCAAAGAATTCCGCTCTTGCGCGAGCATCTTGCGGCGCGAGCTTAATCCAACAGTGGATAAACTCTTTGCCAAAATAACGTTTCAACGCATCAATCAAGAGTTCAACGCCGGAACCATTTACAGCGGAGAGCCAGATTCGACGTGGTACTCCGGACTCATCTGATTCGGTTGCGGGCGCCTTGTCTTCAATCAAATCAATCTTGTTGAAAACCTCGATCTGCGGCACGTTTTCGGCCCCCACTTCCTTCAATACCTCGTTGACCTGCTCGATTCGCTGGTCGCGATCAGGATCTGCCGCATCAATAATATGTAACAACAGGTGCGCCTGACGCGTTTCTTCAAGCGTTGAACGAAACGCCGCCACCAGATCATGGGGCAAGTTTCTTACGAATCCAACAGTATCCGCGAGCACAACTGGACCGGCGTCAGCAATATCCACACGACGTATGGTTGGGTCCAGCGTAGCGAACAACTGATCTGCTGCATACACCTCAGATTCCGTCAGATAGTTAAACAGCGTTGACTTGCCTGCATTGGTATATCCGACTAAGGAAACGGTCGGTATGGCGGCGCGGGCACGGGAACGTCGTCCTTGCTCGCGCTGCTTAAGCACCTTATCCAGGCGCTTGTTGATTTGTTTGATGCGATTACCGAGTAGACGGCGGTCGGTTTCCAACTGCGTCTCACCTGGACCTCGCAATCCAATACCACCTTTTTGGCGCTCCAGGTGGGTCCAGCCTCTGACCAGTCGTGTCGACAAGTGTTTGAGCTGCGCGAGTTCGACTTGCAGCTTCCCCTCGAACGATCGTGCGCGTTGGGCAAAAATATCCAGTATCAAACCGGTTCTATCCAGAACTCGGCATTGAAACAGGTGTTCGAGATTTCTTTCCTGGGCAGGTGATAGTTCGTGATCGAAGATCACCAATTCAGCATCACATTGCAACACACGCTGATGTATCTCTTCCGCCTTGCCCGAACCGACAAAATACTTGGGATCGGGACGAGGCCGGTTACCGGTGATCAAGTCAATAACTTCGGCGCCCGCAGAACTTGCAAGCTCGCGAAATTCATCCTCGTCACCGCTCTCAAATCCCTGAATACTGATATGAACCAGAACGGCACGCTCACCACCCTGGGGACGCTCAAACAACGCTCACCCCCAAGGTGAATGAATCTTGACGATTGGAAAAAAAACGAATTGGCTAGTTGCCGGAATCAGATCCGCCTTCCTCTGAAGTGGCCAACCTGATGTTGCGCGCAGGCACAACAGTGGAAATGGCGTGCTTGTAAACCATCTGATTCACGCTATTCTTTAGCAGCACCACAAATTGATCAAAGGAATCGATTTGGCCCTGCAGCTTTATACCATTCACCAGGTATATTGAAACCGGGACTTTTTCTTTACGCAGAGTATTTAAAAAAGGGTCTTGTAGGCTTTGCCCTTTTGACATGTCGCTTCTCCTTACGAGTTTCTTTTTTAAATCTTCCCAAACATCAGTTCGGGTTGAATGTTTTCCGAGGTATAAAACGTAACCTCTAATTTTTCAGGAAAATCCCCAAAAAGCACCAAACGCACGAAATCATACACACAACATAAAATCGAAACTACTGAAATTTCATAAGCGCCGGTTAATATTATATACATTTGTCCGAAAATAAAGTGATTTTTTAAATTTCAGCCACTTTTTTTATGCTTTGCCAAATTTTATCGGTTAGCAATGTTTGTTCCGTATCGAACCAAACTAAATTGTCTTCACTGCGCATCCATGTGAGTTGTCTCTTGGCGAGCTGTCGTGTCGCAACGACTCCTTTTTGTCGCATTGTGTCATAGTCATATTCACCTTCGAGGTATTGCCACACCTGTCTATACCCTACACAACGCATGGAAGGGAGACCGAGATGCAGGTCTGTGCGCGATTTGAGTGCACGCACTTCCTCGACGAAACCGTTATCGAGCATTTGATCAAATCGTGTTTCGATACGTTGGTGTAAAATCGCACGCTCAGTTGGTGCAATTCCGATTTTGACAAACTGATAGGGAAATCCATTCTTGGTTTGCTCTGCCCAAAGCTCGCTCATGGGCCGCCCCGTCAGGCGAAAAATTTCCAGCGCACGCATAATGCGTTGTGGATCATTTGCATCTATGCGTTGGGCAGAGACAGGATCTACCTCAGACAATTGTCGATGTAGACTGACCACACCTATAGCAGAAAGTTCTTTTTCCAATTCAGAGCGAATTTCTTCGTTGGCCGATGGCAAAGCCGACAGCCCCTGTTCAAGTGCGCGGAAATACAACATGGTGCCGCCAACTAACAAGGGCATCTTGCCCCGCCCTCGTATTTCTTCGATCAAACGCTGCGCGTCGGCTCGAAATTCGGCAGCAGAATAGGCCTCGGCCGGGTTCAGGATATCGATGAGATGATGGGGAACGGTGCTTAGTTCGTCCGCAGAGGGTTTGGAAGTGCCGATGTCCATGCCGCGATATACCAGGGCGGAATCAACACTGATAATTTCACACGCCATACGTTCGGCCAATGCGAGCGCCAGCGCAGTCTTTCCGGCCGCCGTCGGCCCCATGATGAAAATAGCTTCAAGCATGTCTCTAGATTATTGCTTTCCTGCTAACGCTACAGTTGCCATATACATTATACGGGTATATGATAAAAACCTTGTAAAATCAATACAAAACCTTCGAAAATACTCAGATATGGCTAGTCTAAACAAGCTAAACCAAGAGCCTGTCAAAGGGGAGAAGATTACCTGGGGCGAACTCAAGGCACTAGCAGAAAATGCTGGTGTCCGCGATGAAGACGAAATCGATCTCATCGACATCGCTTGGGGGCGGATAGAAGACTGTCAGTGCACCAAAGACGAGGACTTTGGCTGGCAGATTCGTCTCTAGTCGTCGAATTATTGTTCACGATTTTTTGGATACCATCGATGACAATACTACCTTTGCCCGCTTTTCATCGGTTTCCCAATCAAATGCGCAATCCAGGTGTGAGCGTACCGCGATTATGCCGTGCAGATCGTCTTCAAGCATGGCTTGCACCGGGGTGCGGCCGTTAAACCGGCGATGGACCTGATTCATCCAAATCGGCCCCATACTAGCATTGTGTGGGTAAGAAGTCCGGAGCGCATCAGCTATACCCATGAAGTGCATAACTCTTTCATATATATGCTTTTCTTCCGGAAACGGCGTCTCTTTGCGATACTGGCTGAGATGCCGGGTGCGAGTCTTCTCGGGCAAGCCTAACAAGCGAATCTGACCTTCAGGCGGTATTTCCCAGCTGCCGAGCAAGCGCATGATAAATCTGGCCAGCTCGATCTTTTCTTCATCCGTCAATTGATCCATTAAATTTTCCGAGTGAAATAGTAAACCTATACTAACAAGTTCATACCTTCGAGTCAGTCTTTAATATCAATGCTAATTATGTGAAAAAGTGTGAAATAACTCACTATTTTGGCCGATATAGAGACATGTTACCGGCTTTGAATAAAACGATGAGTGAACACAAAGCACAACTATCGGCCCAGGTTCATCGAAATGCGATTGCTATCTTTGACAAAAAAACCAAGTTAAAGGCCAAACTACTAACCATCTCCGAGATTGGAGCGGGGATTCTGTTGCCTAAACAGATAGCGGAGGGCACCGAATTCCTCTTATTAATCAATCTGCCGGCTGGCAAGGGCACGTATGAATGCCTTATCAAGGTGCGTGCCGTGCATTATCGTTTACAACAAGATGTTTACTATATCGGTGTGCATTTTGTTGGACTAAAAGATCATGAACGTGCCCGGATCAAACAGTATATTCTGGGAAAACATCGGTTATAGGATGAACTCGAACCGAAGGGTTCTCATCATGACCTACCTCTCCGCCATATAAAAAAAGAGGGCTACCCGGTAGCCTTTTGGAGATTAGGGTGTTGGGCAGAGGGATTGATTCGCTCCTGCGTCGCTCACCCCTACGGGGCGCCGGCTATCGCCGACGTCTCCGCTCGCTGCGCTCGCTTCTCGAACCGAAGGGTTCTCATCATGACCTACCTCTCCGCCATATAAAAAAAGAGGGCTACCCACCGGGTAGCCCTCTTTTTTTATATGGCGGAGAGGTAGGGATTATTTCTAGCTTCCGATAACGTCCAGCAACGTCTTTTTTATACATATTTACAATGACTTATAGACCGATGACGTCCGACAAAGTATAGTAGCTTCCAAATTATTTGGGGGACCAAATGTGGTACCGGTAACGTTCGAAAGAGAGAATTCGAGATGGCAATACACAAGCTAAATCCTGCCAAGGTCAAAAATGTGGGACCGGGTACCTACGAGGATGGTGGAGGGCTACGCTTGGTGGTTTCCAAGACCGGAGCGAAGAAATGGGTTCTCAGGATAACAGTCAAAGGCCAGAAAGGTCGCAAGGAGATGGGGCTGGGTGGATATCCGACGGTAAGCTTGGCTAGGGCTCGTATCAACGCTGCCGCTGCGCGAGAGCTAGCCAGACAAGGAATTAACCCTATTACAGCGAGAAAACTTCAACCTACCGAAACGCCAACCTTCACAACCTGCGCGGCTAGATATATCCGAGCTCACCGTCGAGCATGGGCTAATCCTAAGCACCAACGGCAGTGGGTAAGAACATTGAAGACCTACGCGAGACCTATTATTGGCGAAATGCTCGTTGACCAAATATCAACCGAGGATATTCTAAAAATACTTCAGCCCATCTGGACCACAAAGACCGAAACCGCGAGCAGAGTACAGGGCCGACTTGAAAACGTCTTTGACTTCGCCATTGCACATGGACGGAAAGACGCATTTAACCCGGCCCGTTGGAAAGGTCATCTCGACAAAATGTTACCTAAACCGTCAAGGGTCAAGAAGGTTGTACACCATCCAGCGATGCCCTTTGCCGAAGTTCCTGACTTTCTGACCAAGCTCGCCGAGAGCAAATCGATCTCTGCAAAAGCGCTAGCCTTTCTTATTCTAACGGCCACGCGGACAGGAGAAGTGTTAGGTGCCACTTGGGACGAAATCGATATAGAGAACGCTGTTTGGACTATCCCGGCTGAGCGCATGAAAGCGAAACGAGAGCACAAAGTTCCTTTGACGGGCCGGGTAATACAAATTCTCAACTCTCTGCATCGATTCGCTGACACGCCGTACATTTTTCCAGGGCTCAAGAAAGGGAAGCCTATGTCGAATATGGCGCTACTCAAACTCATGCGCGATATGGGCTACGGTACGGCGAATACACACGGTAACTACGTACCCCATGGCTTTCGTTCCAGTTTTCGTGATTGGGCGGGGGAAACTACAAACCACCCAAGCGACGTCGTTGAGATGGCACTGGCGCATACAATCAAGAACAAAGTTGAGGCTGCCTATCGGCGAGGCGACTTGTTCGCAAAGAGAATACGACTAATGGAAGATTGGACGACCTTCCTTACCAGTAAAAAGCGGCACCCCACAGTTATCCCTTTCTATTCAGAAAAATCTGGCTAGACTCGATTGAGAAGCGAGATGCTGGCTGGAATCACCTACTTCTTTATTCGCTTTTTCAATCGTCCAACTGTGATAACGCAACCATTTGTTAGACTTTCCACCCTATAGACGTCCAGATACTTTTTATTTTCCCGTACGAAGTGACGCCCAAAGTCGTTCTCCATACGCCGGATACTATTTTTAGTAAACGTTACTTTTACCGCTCCCCGACCATCGTGAATCTCTTCACCATAATCTGAAAGCCAAATGTGTACTATTGGCGGAATGGCTCGCTGCTGATTTCGGGCTATACAATGCTTACTATACATTCTCTTCCGCTCCCTCGGCTGATGTCACATCAAACGCGAAGTTCAGCTCCGCCTGCAATTTCTCCAAATCCAAAGATAACGACAAATTCTCGGGGCTGCCCGGTATTTGCGCATCGTCCAGATAACACGAAAACGCACTAAATTTACCCGGAAGTAATGCTAAATAGAGTCCCGTTTCATTCCGCTCCGCCATTGCAACCCTTAGATACCAAAGTGGATCAGAAAATATATGTTGGGCAGCCATCAAGGGGCTCGTTGGCACATCCTCGTAGTTATCAAATTCGAAACTACTGCTGTATTCCGGAAGGTCAAGCCATTTCAACAGTTGACGCGGCGAAAGAAGAAACAAGAAGACTCTATTCGCGAATGCATCCCGAACGAGGTTACCCTGCTTTACTACTTTGTTGAGCCTTGAGGCGACCTCCTTATCGACCAGCACATTTATCGTCGTTGTATCTAATCGTTTTATACTGTCCGATATGTGTTTCCGAGCTTTGCTTGATAGCCTACGACCCTCCAGTTCCGCTTCCAAGCAGCTTGACTCCATGCGCAGTACGGAGTTTAGGAAGGCATCACGCTTCACAAAAAGCGCTCTAAATTGGTTGTTCACTGCCTTTAGCAAAGGTTGGTAGATTTTCAATGTGACTTTTGTCTGTTCCATTGCGAATATCCTGTCAAAGGTGGCGGTACACAAACAGAATAGCCGCAGCAGAATCCAGTTTAAAGATTTTTCTTTAAAGATTAATGGAAGCTTTTTATGCTATTGTTTTAAATAAGATTTGTAATGTCTTACCATATTCACAGCAAATTGATATTGCTCAAGACCTAGGACGAATTCGAGTTATTCATAACAAATCGGTATGAATCGCCTTGCAAGAATTCTGGTTTCATAAAAAAAACGAATTCCAAGGTCACCTCGTTCGCGTCGCTAACCACTGGCTGAGGCTGGACATCGACATAACGGTTCTGATCAAACTCCTGGACATCAAGCGTTTTGAATGAAGATTTCGGCAAAAGTAGCGAGTGCTCAACACCACCTGGAGGCATCCGATAAATCTCTATGCTGTCTAGATGGCAGATGTATCGCGATGGGTACCCGTCGTTCTTGCGCACTACGAGAGAGGCGTCAAGTTCACTTTCAGAACCAAACAAAGCACGATCCAGCATATTATCCAAATCCCGATGACCAACAAACAATACCGGAGTATCGCCTTGATTCGATATGTCCCGTGAGCGCTGGACCAAGCTTTTTACTATTCCATGGATCGATTCTTCCGCTACTTCCTCGAAATTGATTCCGCCCAACATCGCTCGATACAACATTTCTTCAAGCACGCCTCGAAAAAAGTCCCTAACCCAGTCCTCATCGTTCACAGCCCGCGTGACTGTAATATTTGTTACTAGGTCACTTTTAGGATAATTCGCAATCGAGCACTTCCGACGAAAACTTTCATCAAGCGACTGCACAAATCTGATTTCCCTAAATAGCGTCAAGGGTACCGGCCCAGAATCGCGTGAAAACACACCCGATGATGCAAGCTTACCGAAAGTAATTAGACGATTATTGTCATATTCTCCCGTAGCCAGCTCTTGCTCATTGGTATTTCGTATTTCTGCGCTCAACTTATCAATTGACGTTTTATAGTTCTGCAAACGTAATTTTAGGGAATCATTATTTTCGATCAAGTAATCGTAATGAGCCAACTCTTGGGCCTCGATACTCATCAACCAATCCAATTCAACCAGCAAGTCACGACGTTTTTCGAATCCAAATAGGTCCGACAAAAGATATGCTCTCATCGAACTTGACAATCGCCACTCCAGACCAGAATAGTAGACGGCAAGCACCCTATACATTTCTCGTAGAGACCATATACTATCTGCGCCCCGGCTACTATACACACGCCCTATCACTCTAGGTGTCTCTTCAATTTCACCTAGCCGCTCGACAAATCCATCCAGCCAATTGGTGTACCTCGTGCCGTCTCCTCTCCCTGTCCAACGTTGATGTATGTAGGCCTCTACTATGCTCTTTCCACTTGCCACACCGTTTTGATGTCGACCGAACGCGCCAGAGGGCAACAGCCGATTATTCTCCACTAGAGCTTTTATGAGATCCACGACATCTTCGCCGTTATCACGTGCTCTCTTTAGTACATAGGTTGCGACAATCAAGCGAACATCGAACCAAGCGTTTCGAATCGCAAGATTCATAGCGACGTCTGCTGCTAGCTCTCCATCGTGCTGTCCAAATTCCCTGGTTCTGTTTCCCTGATCGATTCCTAAGATCGTATACGAAATAAAGGCTCCGCTATACATAAAGGTATTAGCTTCACGCCCAATAAATGCAGATTCGTACCAATACACAAGCATGTCCGCAGCCCAATTTGACGCCATCTTGTCACCCACTCGCAACGAATCAACAATCATGAACGCCGTATCCCTCAAATGGGTCATAAATGGCTCGGATATTTTCTTACAATCTTCCCAAGCTTTTGGTTGCTTTGGCAGCAAACGCCCCCAATGCTCCCAAGCGCCTACAAAAACGGAAAGACTACGTTCATGGGACTCTATTATTTCACGCGAAAGACGGTCTCGCCCTTTGAATCCTATAGGGTCTACTACTGTACTCCACATTCTGTAGTGATCGTTTATCTTTTCGGTAATGAGAACAGGCGCCATATGCTCCCAGAGCGAACCAAATATGTTCAAGTGAAAATAACTAAGAGTGCGTAAATATTTGCTATAGTCACGCGTGTTTACACGAATTGCTTTCGACATTTCGTAATATTCGATCGACAACTGTCTTAGCAGACTAACTCCCCCAAAAGCGTCTCTACCCAATAGAAGCCAACTGCTCTTTTCACCATTTGGCCGGGTATATGCTGTAGTGCATATAATATCGCTGGCCCATTCCTCTAACTCACCAACGGCATCCTCAAAATTCTTGTGATTGTCCGCCTTTATCGCATCAAAAACTTCACTTACAATGGCATTCAAGACGGGCTTTATGTTTTCTATTGGGAATACCGGTTTAGTCCTAAAAGAATATGCTAACCAAAGTAATATTTTCCATGACTTTTTCATCCGGGTCGTCGACTGCGCAACGACCCATTGATCGCTCGGCCTAGCCATTCCAACTGCCGGAAGCTCCAAACAACCTTTTTCATTCCTTGCATTCATAAACCAGCCACATATCATGGCAGAAAGAACCCGACCATATATATTGTTGAGAAATTTCTTCCTTCGAAATTTCCGAGTGAATGAATCTGCAAATTTTTTACGATAGCAATAATGCATTATCGATTTAGCGCCGCCATCTTCTAAACCATACCTCGGCACAAGCCCAGATTCCTGTAGATTCATCGAAAGAGTCAAAGATGAACTGGACCGTATTTCAGAAATGAGAAGCTCATTAATGCAAAACCTTTGAACCAGATTATTCTTGCTATCGATAGATATAAATCGAAACGTAGCAAATAAGAACCAACCCACGAGAACGAGGTTAAACAAAAACCATACTGCGAGACCGAAGGAAATGATGTTATCGAAGCGCACCGGTAACCACGGATGCAAAAACTGCACTAGAATTATCACCCCGGCTAGTGCGAGCCCACTATAACCAACAAACATAAAGCCTGAATATCGTCGAAAGATTCCCCACAAAGCTCTATTTGACGTTCGGTTTTGTAACAACAAACCCACAAACCCAACGACCAATGGAAAAATCAAACCTATAACCGTGAGCTGCCCAGCAAATATATTGCTCTGCCAAACCGCTATATCACCCCACGGCCGCGTCCACGACGGAAATACTTGTTTTAATTCTGGTAGCCAAAAGTCTAAAGCGACGCAATTTAGTACGTAGGCTATCGATAACAAAAGTGTGTATCGAACCGGGTGGGTCGACCATCTTAATACTTGTCTTTCAAACAGCCCCCACTTTTTTTCCCTATAGACTTTGTTCTTAAATACCGTTTCCCGTAGATTTTTTTCGATCTGATAATTTAGTGAATTGAGCAGCCAGCCCCTTTTCCACCACATCAATGCTTCCTTACTTTGGTTGAAACGAAAGAGAACTCTATAAGCGTAGTTGTTAAAAACGGGAGGTACGTCTTATCCGAATATCCTACCCCGAATGACTCACCGCATTTTCATTTATATGCCTAACCAACTCCACTACCTTCTTACTCATATCCGGCCCAAACACCCCAACAACACCCTTATCGTTGATATTGGTGAATGGGGTATCAAACATCGCCTTAGGCTCCATCACGCCGTTCTGGACGAGGTATTCGACAACTTCGTTGAGAAAGGATATTTGATCAGGTTGTAGCGTTGCATCGGCTAGGAAGTCTGCAAACGCCTCCTTAGCGGCATTGCGGTCGAGGCCCACAACAGAGCGAACGAGAACACCCAAAGTTTTCCCTTCGTATATTTTTTCGTACTCTTCTCTGGGAATTGGTCCAAGTTCGGAGAACAAGATGTCTTCGAGCGCTTTGATGTCGGTCTGCGTGACTGGCTGGTTATTTTTCAAGCGCCGAATCGTGATGTGATCCTGGTGCTCTCGAATATAACGCTGTACCCGAGAGCGATAGTCCACGAGGTTAGTATCGGGCCTGACGATATCGAATTCTTCTCCTTCTTCCCCAATCTCATCCTCAAAATTGGTATACACATCCTCTTTGCCCTTCTGGGTATCGACGAACCGGATTAGATCACGCAAGCGGGTCCTGACATTCTCCAACATAGGCAGAGTGACGTTCATCCACCAGTCATCGGTCTGCAAGTCTAGAATCAACTCCATCTGCTTCGCGACACTCGGAATACTTGATTTCTCTTCGAGATCGCTAGCAATCTCCCTGATCATCTTTTGATATTTAACCTGGGCACTGGCATTTCTCAATATCGCGAGTTGAAGGTTTAACACGAGCAAATCAAATCGACGCCGAAACTCGTCATCATCATCTTGTGACGGTAGACCGCTGATATCGTTGCTTAGGGCTGCGATATCGTCATCACTCAAAGTTTGCCAACTATCCCGCTTAGAATATTTCTCTACCTCGCGTCTTTGCTTGCGAACGATGAAATTATCCAGATTCATCGAATCGACGACCGTGTGCAAATCATCCTTTAGCTGATCAATGAGCCCCTTCAAGCCTTCGTCATCAGGTTTACCGTGCTCAAGAGACACAGCCAGCTCCAATCGTCGTTTGAAGACCTGCTGTTTAATCGACTCCTGTACGGGCGAGTCGTAGCCATCGGGATTAGCATCGAAGAAATTCAGGTTCTGGCAGTAGTCGAATATAACGAACTCTTTCTTATCAAGCCCCGGCCCAAACAGTTCCGGGCAAAGGCGCGTCCCCCTGCCGATCATCTGCCAGAACTTTGTCTTGGAACGCACCAGTTTGAAGAACACCAGATTCACGACCTCCGGCACATCGATGCCGGTGTCCAGCATATCAACCGATACAGCGATCTGAGGCATCTTGTCCTTGATGCTGAACTGATCGATCAGGCTCTGGACATACTTGACCGAGAAATCTATTTTCTGACAAAACTTGCCAGCGTAATGGGGGTAATTCTTGTCGAACTGCTCGACGATAAAATCGGCGTGTTTACTGTTCTTGGCAAAAATAATGGTCTTGCCTAGTTTGTCTCCCCCTTCAACCTTTCTACCCTTCGCCATCAAGTGTTCCAGAACCTTGTTCACCGTATCGATATTAAAGAGCCACTTGTTGAGCGCGGCTGGTTCGATAGCTTGTTTTAGCTGCCCGGTATTCTCGTCGTAGAACTGCTCCTGCAATTCGTACTCTTCCTGCTCTTCTGGGCTAAGCTCATTGTATTTGATACCTTCGCGTTGAAACTTTAGCGGAACCGATATCGCCCTTGGAGGAACCAGAAAGCCATCCTTCACCGCTTGATCCAGCTCATAGGCAAACGTTGGTTGATGATCGTCCAACTCAAACAGACGGTAAGTATTGCGGTCCACTTCCCCTCGAGGCGTAGCTGTCAGACCCAGTAACAACGAATCGAAATAGTCGAAAATGGCTCCAAATTTTTGGTAAACGGACCGATGCGCTTCGTCGATGATGACTAGATCAAAATGTGCAACCGAATAGGTTTCTTTTAAATCCTTCTTAGTCCCGTCGATCAGATTCAACATCGACGGGTAGGTGGAGAAGACAATACGCGCCGCCTCGCGCTCCTCCTTTGTGGACTTCTCGATGAGACTAACAGTAGTAGAATGCGCTGCGAATTTTCCGAAGGCCTTTTTCGCCTGTCGTACTAGCGCTGTGCGGTCAGCCAGGAACAGTACTCTTCTCGCCCAACCTGCCCGTAATAGCATGTCAACTAGCGAGATGGCGAGACGGGTTTTACCGGTACCGGTGGCCATGACGATAAGACTTTTCCTCTTACGTTTGGCACCGAACTCTTCCATCACTCGCGCAGCGGCCTCAATCTGGTAATGCCGCCCAGTGATCTCTGTCTTGGGTTTTATCAAAGTCAGGTCTTGCCTACTCTCGCGTTGATTTATACGCCACTGGAGTTCGTCACGAGTAGCAAAGCCATGTACCTCTCTTGGCGGATAAAAGGAATCGTCCCACAATTGAGTCTTGTAGCCGTTCGTATAGTAAATGATTGGGCGTTGACCGAAATGCTTTTCTAAACAGTCCGCATAAAGTTCAGCCTGCCGTTTGCCCTCTTTTTCGCTTACTCGGGTACGTTTTGCTTCTACCAAGCCCAAAGGCTTACCATCCTGCCCCCAAAGCACGTAGTCGACATACCCGGTACCGGTAAAGGTACCCTTTGCGTCAGGCATGCAATTGGTAACTTCGAACTCCTCGGTATCATCCGCCTTTGGGTCCCAGCCAGCTTCACGCAGCATCACATCGATAATCAGCTCACGGGTCTGGGCCTCGGTGTATTCGTCACTGCCGATTGTTTTTTCGTTTTCTTCCTTAACCTGCTGTAACAAGGCTAGTTGTTCTTGCAGTTCTTTGAGCTTGGCCTCTGACTGTTTAAGCTTTTTCTGTGCTAGATCGTGGGCCCGGTCTTTCGCGTCCAGGTCCTGCTGAAGTCTTTCCAACTGTTGCTTGTTGAGCTGAGGCACGTCCGGTTCGGACTTTGGCAACCATTCGACCTTGAACGTATCAGGTGCCGCTCCACCACGCGTATAGACTCGAGCAAGCCATCCGAGGAAACTGTGTAAGGAAGTAGCCGCCTTGAGACTTTCCTCCGTAGAGATCTTCTGATCACCGTGTACCGCCACATTCCCAAGGCGGTGGATAAACTTGATATCGTGGAAAAGACCTTTGCGGATATTGGTTGCAAAGGTCGGCTCATGAATCATAGCCGCCAGGCTTTTTTCGTACGGGGCTTTTAAGGCAGTATCATTGGCGAAAAGCCATTTGAGGGAGCGCTCAAGCGTGCGTCGCGCAAAAATCGCGGCGGCGCGGGGATCACGCAGGGCATACGCTTCCACCTGCCCCGCATCATCCAGCAGGAAGGCCCAGTGTTCGGCCAGAAAACCAAAATTGCTTTTTTCTTTTTCTTCCAAGCAATAATCCTTTGCGTTGCTCTTTTAACGAATAAGCCGATTACCCATTCGTACCTTGATTTCTAAATATGACGATATAGTCAACAAACCAAAATGTACGGTTACGCCGTTTCTCTGATAACTCCGCCAAAATGCCATGTTTAACGAAATCGTTGACCAACGCAGATGCGGTATTAACGTTGACCCCGAGCATACCGGACACAATCTTTATATTAACCACGGGTGCCTGATAAAGGTATTGCATCAAGGTCTGTGCATTCTCCTGGCGGCGCGTGGAAAAACGTGGCAATACCTCCCGCTCCAGTCGCTCCTTCAAGGCAAGTATATCTTTGAATACCTGGATCGAGTTTGCCGCCGTTTCACGCACACCATACAGAAAAAACACCAGCCACTCTTTCATCTTGTTGGCCTCGCGAACGGCCATGAGGCGATCAACATACTCTGTCTTATTACGCTCGAAATAATCCGACAAATACAGAGCAGGTTTATGCAACAACCCAAAGCTAGCCATATAAAGAGCTATCATAAGGCGTCCTAAACGACCATTACCGTCTAAAAAAGGGTGTATCGTCTCGAACTGATAGTGCGCAACGGCGATCTTGATGAGATGTGGTACGTGTAGCTCGTCATTGTGTAGAAACTTTTCTAGGTCGCTCATCAAGTCTGTAACTTCATCCTGATGTGGCGGTATAAAAACCGCGTTTTTCAGGCTAACCCCGATCCAGTTCTGACTGTTTCGAAACTCACCCGGCAGTTTGTGCTCCCCGCGCACACCTTGCATCAAAACCCGATGCGTATCCTTCAACAGCCTGTTTGATAGGGGCAAGGTCCTGAGCTGATCGATGGCCGCATTGATCGCCTGAATGTAGTTCTGCACTTCTTGCCAGTCATCCCGCTTTTCCGGCTCGACATCCTGTTCGTCTAGTAGCGCCTCCTCCATATTGGTGCGCGTACCTTCGATGCGACTGGACTGGGTGGCTTCCTTGGTGATGTGCATGCGAATGAAAAAATCGACATCGGGCACCAATTGAGAAAAGGCATTTAGCTCGCCCAATACCCTGTCGGCATCGCTCAATAACTGGGCGACCTCCCCGTCGGCGATCTCCCAGGGGTGATTGATTGGCTCGGGCGAGAAGCTTTTGTATTCATATTGCTGCTTATAGCCACCCGCTTTGTATGCCTTAATATCCATTTATGTCGAATTCTCCACTACTTTTCGATATAACTAAACCGATAGTTCGAAATGTAGACGACAAATAAGTGTTATGTCAAATTCTTAGCCACTTTTTGACATAAGAGAATTCTTATGTCAAAAACCCCTGACACCCACCCGACATAACCCTATGTATGAAAAAGCCTTTTGAATGGGCTCTTGTCGAACAGCCACTTGAGGGAACGCTCCAGGGTACGGCGGGCGAAGATGGCGGCTGCACGGGGATCACGCAGGGCATAGCTTTCCACCTGCCGGGCATCGTCCAGCAGGAAGGCCCAGTGTTCGGACAAGAATGAAAAATTGCTGTTATTGTTATCCGCCATCTGACCGCCATGGATGGCGGAAATGCCGATTTTGCAGGAGCAAAAATCGGCCTCTCACCATTCCCTTATTTGTTGATCGAAGCCACATCCTTGTAACCATCCTCCTAAGCCGCCTTGGTTGATTTACTCAGTTCGCCGCGAAACGCTTGCTGTACTAATGACGAAAATAATTCTTCAGATTTGCCCGCCATCGATCTAATTTTTTTCCTACTGGAATTAACTGATGCGACACGCCTCAAATATTCTTTTTGCAACTCTATGGGAGGGACAATAAAAGCAAACTCCTTAAAGGTACTCATAGGAGGAAAATTCGGCACACCACTCCCTCTTTGATACCCAAAAAACTCTGCCTTAAAATTTGGATGTGTGAATATACTTACGAACATTTCGTTTAACATCACTTCTGTATTTAATGTCAGCTTCAACAGCGCTTGGTTTATAATTCCTTGCAATGAGCCATCTGGTACTATTGCTAATCTACCGAGATTGACTCCAGAACAACTAATAATAATATCCCCTGCTTTTACTTCGAATGCTTTCAATTCATTAAATTTATTCTCGTCTATAAAGTATCTCTGATAAGAAAAATCATTATTCAAGGCATGATACTGTTCGTAAACCAAGTACCCAGATTCAACAAAGATTTCTTTCTTTAATGCCCCACCGAATGGTCCACGTTTTATGGAGTATTTATCCTTTGAAACAAATTCTTCGATTGTTTTGGTATCAAAGCCCTTCGGATTCGTTACCGGATCACCAAACATATCCAGAAAGACGGAGCGGAGGAGTTGGTCGGTGAAATCGATGGCTTGCTGGCGTTTTCGGCGTATGGCATCGGCCTTATCCAGTATCTCGGCGATGCGTTTTTGTTCTTCCAGGGGTGGGAGTGGAATACTCTGCCTCGAAATAGTCTGATGACCTAGGTGCTTTTGTATTCCACCCTTCATTTGTTGTTGCAAAACGTCCTGAAAAATGGACGAAGATAAAATCAAATAAAGATAATCACGATCAACAACTTCAGAATCAAAAGAAATTTTGAATAAATTGTTACTCAATATGCCGTCTTTTCCTTTAAATACTCGACCAGGGCTACCTGTATTCGCCATAACCAAGTCGCCTTCAGTCACCTTTTTATTGTCATAATCATCATTAACAAAACTTAACTTTTTGTCGCTAATAAAATCTGCAATGTATAAATATCGATAGCCACCGTCATATGCTCGGTTAGATGTTTCTGACTTAGGTATCTGGACACCTTGAGTCGTCGTACATATTTGGCCTAATTCAACTATTGGTATGCTCACAGCATCGCCCTCAACTCTTTCAGATCCTTCTGAATATCTGCCTCCAACGCTTCAAGCTGGTCCAGAATCTTTACGGGCGACTCATACGCTACTTCTTCGTAGGCAGTTTCTTTGTAACGATTGATGGAGAGATCGTATTTATTAGCAGCGATGTCGGCCTTATCCACCACAAAGGCCTTGGCCTTTTTGTCTTTAAAGCCCTTCCCTGTCTCCTGCCACTTTTTGTACTGCTCAATAATGTCAGGGATGTCGTTGTCTTTAATCGGTTCCCGCTTGTCGTCGAGACTGAGGCCATCGGCCTGCATGTCGTAGAAGAAGACCTTGTCGGTACCGCCGGAGTCAGTGCGGGTGAAAACGAGGATGGCGGTGGAGACACCGGCATAGGGTTTGAACACACCGGAGGGCATGGAGATGACGGCGTCGAGCTTTTGTGACTCGACCAGTTCCCTGCGCAGTTCCTGGTGGGCGTTGCTGGAGCCGAACAATACGCCATCGGGCACGATGCAGGCGCAGCGGCCGCCGGGTTTGAGTTGTTTGAGGAACAGGCTGATGAAGAGCAGCTCGGTCTTTTTGGTTTTGGTGACCTGCAACAGGTCTTTGGCGGTGCCGTCGTAGTCCAGCGAGCCCTTGAACGGCGGGTTGGCGAGGATCAGGGTGTAGGCATTGCGCTTATCGGCGTGGTCTTCACTCAGGCTGTCGCGGTATTCGATGAGCGGGTTGTCGATGCCGTGCAGGGTCATGTTCATGGCGCCGATTCTTAACATGGATGAGTCGAAATCAGAGCCGTGGAACATGTCGTTGTGGAAGTGGGCCTTGAGCTTTTTGTCGCGCAGGATGTCCTTGTGGTTGTGCTCCAGGTATTCCGCCGCGGCCACCAGGTAGCCGCAGGTGCCGCAGGCCGGGTCGCATATGATGTCTTTGGGTGTGGGGGCCACCAGCTCGACCATCATTTTGATGATGTGGCGCGGGGTGCGGAACTGGCCGTTCTGCCCGGCGGTGGCGATCTTGGAGAGCATGTATTCGTACAGGTCGCCCTTGGTGTCGCGGTCTTCCATGGGGATGGCGTCGATCATGTTGACGACCTTGTCCAGCAGCGCGGGGTTGGGGACGATGAACACCGCGTCTTTCATGAACTTGGTGTAGGAGCTGCCCGCCTTGCCGTTGAGTTCCTTGATAAAGGGGAAGACCTCGTCGCGGAAAACCTCGAACTTGCGCTGGGGCTCGAAGTCCTTGAAACGGGACCAGCGCAGGTGATCCTGCTTTTTCATGAAGATGGGGTTTTCGATCTTCTCCCCCAGCAGATTGGCCTGGGCCTCTCTGGCGGTGTGGAGGTCGTCCAGCCGCTTGGCGAATAATAGATAGGTGATTTGCTCGATAACGGAGAGGGGGTTGGAGACCCCGCCCGACCAGAAGGTGTTCCAGATTTGGTCGACTTTGTTTTTGATTTCGCCGGTGATCATTTTTTGTACTGCTTTCCTCAATCCAAAAAGGCAGCCATGGTAGCACGTCCTACCTGACCGCTACGTCGATTCTTGTGGTCATATCGTAATTCCAACTCAGCCGTCAAACTGTTCTTTAATATCCCTGATATTCCAAGGAATTAGGCGCTTACGACAAGATTTTGGGCGAAACCCGACCTTAGCGGGCTGTTTACCCCGTTTTACGAGATACAGGACCCGGTTAGACTCAATGGAGTGAGAGGAAGACGGGAGGAACAGGAGTGGAAAGCCACAAGCGCATTTTGACAAGGGAGCAACTATTCGAGCTCGTCTGGCAGAAGCCTATGTCTCGACTGGCCGGAGAATTTGGTCTGTCTGACGTGGGACTCGCCAAGACCTGCAAGAAATTCAAGATACCGATACCTGGCAGAGGGCATTGGGCGAAGGTCAGCGCAGGCCGAGTACCGCCTCGTCCAAAACTTCCCAAACCGCCGAAGGACGGCCCAGACCGGATATCCTTCAGTCACCGGCCTGCCAAGGCGACACCGGATGAACGCCCACCAATCGCCTCCCCCGTGGTGCCCAAAGAACTGATAGAGCCCGATCCGCTTGTTGCCATAACCGCTGAGCGGTTAGAAAAGGCCTCGCAATTCACCAGGGGGTATATAGACCTCCCTCTCACCAAGTGCCTCGATATACGCGTTAGCCCAAGCAGTAGCGAACGTGCTGTACTTATATTCGACACCTTGATCAAGACGCTGAGAAACGCGGGGTATGGACTGGCACTATCCAAAGAAAAGGAAGGCGGCACTTTTGCGAGCGTTGATGGGGAAAAGATACCCCTACGCTTAATCGAAAAAATAAGGCAGCACCGGAATGATTTCTCCAGGGAAAAGGATAGCGACTATGAGAAGTATGGCTGGTACCGCTATGAACCCACCGGCCTGCTGTCCCTATGCGTACCCACAGGTTATGGGTACAGCCTCTCGGTGAACGACGGAAAGGTCCAACGACTGGAGACCAGCATCGTAAAGTTTATTGACCGCCTGAGAGCCCACGCTGCGTCAGAGAAAGCCAGACGTATTGAGCGGGAAAAGTGGCGCGAGGAGCAGAGAGCGCGAGAACGAATTCAGGCTGAGCAAAGGCGGAAAGCCTTTCTGGAAGAGAAACGTCGCGAGAAGATAAAGCAAGACGCGCTGGACTGGTCGGAGTCAAGACGCATTGAGGCCTATGTTCACGAGATGATGCAACGGCATCCGGGCAATAGGGAGGTAGCCGAGTGGGCAGAATGGGCGCTGAAGTACGCCGATGAACTCAATCCGATGAACCAGCCTGAGTCGCTTGCCTTTCGCGAAGAAAACGTAAAAGAGGAAGATAACTTCGGTCGCCGCTATAACTACCCATATGGACCCTTCCACCCCCCCGGGTAGTTTTCTGTGTCCAGTACCCCCCCTCCCCCCCTGGGCCGCGAACAATTTTCCAGACTCAGGAGTTTGCTTGGAAGT